>DATBEM010000197.1:0-69042 GCA_036276115.1 Trebonia sp. | reverse complement strand
GCGGCCGTATGCGATGCCGTGCATCACCGGGGAGATCAAGAAGCACTTCCGCGACCACCGGTGGCAGGTCCGGGTCACCCGCCCGGTCCAGGAGCTGCTGCTGGTCATGCGCCCGGCGACCGAGGAGCTCGTCCGCGAGCTCGGGCGGCACCCCACCGATGCCGAGCTCGCCGGGCACCTGGAGGTAGGCGAGGATGACCTGCGCGAGGCCCGCCAGGCGGGTGACGCGGCGTTCTCCGCCTTGTCCCTGGACGCCCCCGTGGGCGGCGGCGGGCAGGAAGACCCGGGCGAGCTGGGCGCCCTGCTGGGCGAGGACGACCCGGACGTCGACCGGTCGCTGGACATGCAGGCCGTGGAACGGCACTGGGGCGAGCTGCCGGAGCGCGAGCAGCACATCCTGACCTTGCGGTTCTACGGCAACATGACCCAGGAGGAGATCGCCCGGCGGCTCGGCATCTCCCAGATGCACGTCTCCCGGCTCCTGGCCCGCGCCCTGGCCCGGCTCCGGAGCCGCCTCCTCGACGACGAGGAGGTCGGCCCCGGCGCCGCCCAGCCCGTTGCCTGACGCCTTGCGGGCGCGGCCCGGCTAGTGGTCGCGCAGGGCGGTGATGAGCTGGTCCTTGGTCATGGCGGAGCGGCCCCTGACGCCGATCTCGCGGGCGCGCTGGAGGAGGTCCTTCTTGGTCCAGTCCTCGTAGCGGGGGCTGTGGCCGCCGCGGGCGCCGATCTTGCTGCGGGAGCTACTGGCGGCGGCGTTGGCGATCCGGGCGGACTTCTCCTCGCTGTTGCCCTCGCGGCGCAGGGCCTGGTAGGTCCGCTCGTCCTTGATCTGGGGCGCGGGCATGGCCGGCTCCTTTCCCTGAGGCTTCCTCGCGTGCGTTCCTCCTGGTCCGGGGGCTACCCCGGGACCCGGCGGCCATGCGCCAGGACTCCAGGCCGGCCAGCGTGGCGCAGGCGGCGGCGCCATAGGCCAGGTGCGGGACGATGTCGCTCGCCCAGTCGGCCGCGCTCCAGTCGTGCCCGAGTCGGCCGGCGTCGGCGTCGGGGCCGCGCGTCGCCTGGCGAGCAGCGTGTGCAGGCCGGGGCCCCCTGGAGGCGGCCTCGCAGCTGCCGGGTGAGGGGCTGAACGAGGACCTTTACCTGTCCATCAAGTACGGCAACTCGATCCCGCGCTTGCCGAGCTCGCAGCTCAGGGACCCGATCCGGCAGCTGTAGGTAGCCAGCGGTCCCCGTCGCTCGGTCAGCGCCTGCAGCATGGCCTTGAGCCGGTCAACCGGATTCTCGCCCTGACTCGGCTGCGCCCTCAGCTCGCCGAAGGCCTCGCGGTAGTCATCGATGACCGCGGACACCTCGACGATGCTGACGGCCACCCCGCACCGGCTGACGGAGCCCGTGATCCTGAACTCAGGAGTGCCGTACACGCTCCTCCGCGACAACCTGTACACGGATCACTACGCTCTTCCAGTGAGGCAGGCAATCAAGTCCGGTGTCTTCGCCGGCAGCGCCGGCGCCGGCCGGGTGGCCAGTGCTACCAGGGCTGACTACGCGGCGGCAGCGGTTGCCGTCCTCACCGGCGAAGGGCGCGAGAACAAGGCTCACGAGCTGGGCGGCGACGTGGCCTGGGATTACGCCGGACTCGCCGGTCACGGCGATGCTGGAAGACTGACCGGGCCGGCTGGCTGCCGTCGCCTTTCCCGTATCAGTCATTCGGGCCCAGGGGACGTCCAGGACGGGTGCCGCAAGCGAGGGGGATCACCGCACGTACCCGGAACCGGCCGTCCCCCTGCTTGCCTGCCGTTAGCTCACCCCCGAGCATTCCGACTCGCTCACGCAATCCGCTCAGGCCGCGCCCGCCGGACAGGTCGCGTTCCGTGCCTGCCGGAAGTGGTACCGGAGCGGGGTTGTTGCTCACCTCGACCTCGACGTGACGGCCCCGGTGGCCGACCCGGACCGTGGTCGCCTGCCCGGAACCGTACTTGACGGCGTTGGTCAGGCTTTCCTGCACTACCCGATACACGGCCAGTCCCACGCCGACGGGCAGCGCGGACTGATCGCAGTCCTCGACCAGTTCCACCGGCTGCCCGCCCACCCGGGTCTGCTCCACTAGGTCCCGCACGGTTCCCACGACCGGGGTTAGCTGCCCGGACGGCTCGTCGGCCGGCTCCAGGACGTCGAGCATGTGGCGCAGTTCCGCCAGGGACCGCCGGCCGGTCTCGCCGATCGTCGTGAGCGTCGTGACGATGCGGTCGGGGGATTCGGTAAGGAACAGGGCGGCGCCGGCCTGCACGATCATGGCAGTGACATGGTGGGTCACCACGTCATGCAGTTCCCGTGCGATGCGCGCCCGTTCGGCCGCGGTCGCGGCGGCGGCCGCGCCGCGCCGCCGTTCGGTTTCCTCGGCGCGCCGCTGGCGGACGAAGGCGCCGAGCACCCAGAACGCGGCCAGCATCAGGTAGAAGATCAGGAAGCCGGCGAACCCGTCAGGCGAGCCGAGCACTGACACGACGGTCGAGAGCACGACGTACGCAGCCGACGCCGCCACGGCCACGCCGCGCCGGAGCCATTCCTGGCGCGCGCCAGCGGAGTACAGCGCGATGTACAAGGTCACGCTGCCGAACTGCGGCGGGTAGCCGAGCGATTCGTAGATCGAGAACGACAGGCCGACGACCGCCAGGCATGCAGCGGGCCAGCGGCCGCGTACGGCCAGCGGCAGCGTCTGCACCAGCATGAGGACTAGTGCGAGACCGTCGGCCGGCCGCCTCGGCAGGTCACCGAACTCCGCGCTCATGACCGAGAGCGCCGGCACGAACGCGAGGCCCGTAAACACGGCCGCGAGCCATCGATCCCACGCGATGGCGTCGTAAGAATGCCACCATTCCCGCAGCACTCGCGGCCCTTCGGCGACCCAGGCCCTCGGCATGGCACAAAGCCTAACCGCATGGCGGTCCCCGGGGATCCCCCGCGAGAGCTACCGGCGAATGCCCGCTGCACGGTGATTCGCGACCTGGTCCGCGGCTCCTATCTTCCTAGTCATCGGGGCCGTCACCACGGCCAGCCGCGGTGCACGCCGCGGAACCACCGCAATCGGAGGGCATTACAGTGCCGAGTTCCCGCAACCCCGTCCCCCGCACTCGCCGGGCAACCCTGGCCGGCGCCGTTGCCTTGACGGCGGTCGTCGCCACCGCCTGCACGGCGCAGGCGACGACGGGCAGCACCGCCGCCGGCGCCGCCCAGGCTAAGGTCGCCGCGCAGGCCAAGGCCATCG
This sequence comes from Trebonia sp., assembly GCA_036276115.1. GTDB lineage: Bacteria > Actinomycetota > Actinomycetes > Streptosporangiales > Streptosporangiaceae > Trebonia. The sequence goes on along the minus strand of DATBEM010000197.1, from coordinate 65,777 downwards.
TCCGGACCTCGATCACCTGGGGGACCTGTCCGCCGCTGCAGCCGGGCGCCAAGCGAGACCCTCGCGAAAAGTGCGGCATTGTGACCGTGCCGCTGGACTACCAGCACCCGAACGGCAAGACCATCGCTATCGAGGTCTCCGAGATCGCCACGGCCAAGCCGGGTAAGAAGCGCGGTTACCTCCTGCTGAACCCGGGCGGCCCAGCGCTGGAAGGCCTGGACATGTCCAGCACGATGGCGCCCACGCTGCCCGCCTCGGTCCTCGACTCCTACGACCTGATCGGGTTTGACCCGCGCGGTGTGGGGGCCAGCAGCCCGATGAGCTGCGGCCTGCCCGAGAGCTTCGCCGTCGGGTTCCCCTACCCCGCCGCCGACGGGTCCATCAAGCAGAACATCGCCTCGGCCCGGGCCGTCGCCAAGGACTGCGCCAAGATCGGCGACGGCCTGCAGTACTTCACCACCGCCAACACCGCCCGCGACATGGACCGCATCCGCATTGCGCTGGGCGCGGCGAAGATCTCCTACTGGGGCCAGTCCTACGGCACCTACCTTGGCGCGGTCTACACCTCGCTGTTCCCCCAGCACACCGACCGCATGGTGCTGGAAGGCGCCGTCGACCCCGGCAAAGTCTGGCAGCAGCAGATCGAACTGTGGAACCAGGGCATGAACGACCGGTTCCCCGACGCCGCCAAGCTCGCCGCGGCCAACAACGCCACGCTCGGCCTCGGCAGCACGACCGCCCAGGTCACGGGCACCTTCCTCGCCCTGGCGGCCCGTCTCGACCAGAAGGCGGCGGCGATACCGGGCGCGAACCTGTCCCTGTCCGGGACGCTGCTGCGGGAGATTACCTACGAGTTGCTCCTGCGCAACGCCACGCTCGCTGACCTGGCCAAGTTCTGGAAGGCGGCCGATGACCTGGCCGCAGGCAAGCTGACCGCCGCGGATGCCACCGCGCTCCAGCAGGGACTCGCCGACACCAACAGCCCCGGCGAAGCCGACGTGCCCGCTGACAACCAGGTCACCATGACCATGGCGCTGATCTGCGGCGACGCTTCCTGGTCCCGCAACGTGGCCTCGTACGCGGCCAACACCGCAGCCGCCCGCGCCGAGTACCCGCTGAGCGACGGCATGCCCGACAACATCTGGCCGTGCGCGTTCTGGCAGAAGGCGCCGATCGAGCCGCCGGTCAAGGTCACCTCGAGCGGGCCGCGCGATGTCCTGATCTTGCAGAACCGCCGAGACAACGCCACCCCCTGGCAAGGCGCCCTGGGAATGGCCGGAGCCCTGGGTTCCCGCGTTGGCCTCGTCGGCACCGACGGCGGCGGCCACTACGTCTACGGCACCGGCTCAGCCTGCGCCGACCAGGCCACCATCGCGTTCCTCACTCGGGGAACCCTCCCGGCTAAGCCCGAGTACTGCTCGGGCCCCACGTCCTGAGCACTGCGGTCAGCCCCGCGCTCGCCCCGCCCGCAGGGCCGGGGCGAGCGTCGTTGAGCCGGTCGGGGCGCGCCGCTCCACTGGTTTCAGTCACCGGCGGAAATCAGCCCTTCCTGATAGGCGAAGACCACCGCCTGCACCCGGTCACGGAGCCCGAGCTTGGCCAGGATGCGCGAGACGTAGGTCTTCACCGTCTCCGCGCTGATGAACAGCGCTCGCGCGATCTCCGCGTTCGACATTCCGCTGGCGATCAGGGAGAGCACCTCACGCTCGCGCGGGGTCAGCCCGCTCAGCGGGTGGCCGGCCTTCGGCGCGGCGGGGTCGGACGGCCGGATGCGCCCGGCGTAGCGGCCGATGAGCCGGCGGGTGACGGCGGGGGAAAGCAGTGACTCGCCCGCGGCGACGGTGTGGATCGCGCCGATCAAGTCGGCGGGCGGCGCGTCCTTCAGCAGGAAGCCGCTCGCGCCGGCCCGGAGCGCCTGGTACACGTACTCGTCCAGGTTGAACGTGGTGACAATGAGGACCTTGGGTGCCGTCGCCCCGTCCACCCCCGGGCCGGCCAGCCGTCGCGTCGCCTCGATCCCGTCGACCACGGGCATCTGGATGTCCATCACGACCACGTCCGGGCCAAGCCGCTGCGCCTCGGCCACCGCAACCGCGCCGTTGCTCGCCTCGCCGACCACCTCCAAGTCCGGCTGGGAGGACAGGATCGTGGCGTAGCCCGCCCGCACCACGCTCTGGTCGTCGCAGATCAGCACCCGAATCGGCCCATTAGACACGCGCTCGCCGCTCCTTAGTGTGTCAGTTTGATCATGCCCCGGTTTTCCGGAACGCGTCGTGAGGAGTTGCGGCAGGTTGGTACGCGGCGGCGTGTCGTCACGCCCAGTCCTCCGGTTCCCAGGCGTGGAGCAGGTCGAGCAGCTGTGGGTCCCCGTCGAGTTGCAGGGAGTCCACCGAAATGCGCTGGTACAGGTAGAGGACCAGATCACTGGCCGGGCCGCGAATAGAGAGGCCGGCCGCGTCCGGGTCCTCGCCGGTAGCGGGCAGCCGGGTGGTCCGCGCACCGTGGCCGTCGACCGTGAGGCGCCAGGAGCGGCCCTCGGTGGCGTGGAAGTCGAAGGCGGTGGGCTTGTGGGGCCAGGCGCTCGTCGTGAAGAAGGTGATGAACAGGTTCTCCTCGACACCGTCGAGTGCCACCTCGGCCGGCAGGGGCTGCGGGGCGCCCACGGCGGCCTGAGCGTCGTACGTGTGCACCGCGATCTCCTGGACCTGGTGCCGGGCGACGGAACCGCAGGTGTCCGTCAGCTGCGTGGAACCCCACCCGGTCCAGCAACTGCCGTCCGGGTCAGCCGCCAGCAGCGCGTCCAGCAATTGCTGCGTCGTCGCGGCCGACCAGGCCAGCAGCTCAGCGCGCTCCCGGGGGGCCGGCACGGTGCGCTCGGCGACGGCCTCGGCCGGGGGAGCGTCGGCCGGTCCCGCGGCGATGGTGGCAGCCCGGAAACGACGCCCCTGGCCCAGGTGCTGCGCCAGGTCGAACAGCGTCCACTCGGGGCAGGTCGGCACCTGCACGTCGAGGCTGGGGGCCGAGGCGATCACGGCGCGGAAGGCGGTCGCGCGTTCGTCGATCAGCCGCAGCAGATCGGGAAGCTCCAGAGTCTTATGCACGGCGGTAGTTCTACCACCCTGGTCCACTTGCCCGACAGCGGTTTTCCAGCCGGCCGGGTAGTCGGCCATGAACCCGCCCGTAGCCGGGCGGCATGCAGGAGGGCGTGGTCCCGGGGGGCGTGCCTTGGCTACGAGGTGCGTCCCTGGCGTTCGGCGGCAGCCGCGCACTGGCTGGCGGGGAGGTTCTCCTGGGCCCAGGCCGTGAGGGCCTGCAGTGCCGGGAGGAGCCCGTGGCCGTTGGCGGTGAGGGCATAGGAGACGGCCAGCGGGGGGCCAGAGTCGACCGTGCGCTCCACCAGGCCGGCCCGGGTGAGCTCGGCCAGCCGGTCCGACAGCACTGAGTCGCTGATGCCCAGGCTGCGCTTGAGCTCGGCGAAGCCCGCCGGTCCCTGGATCAGGGTGCCCAGGAGGACGCCGTTCCAGCGCTTGCCGAGGAACTCGAACGCCCGGGAAAGGGCGGCGTCGCAGGCGCGCGGCTCGTGCCCGAGGGCTGCGGCGGCCTCCGGCGACGTGGTCATGTGATCCATCATACTCGCTCCGGACTTGCATGTATCTTCTGAATTAGAAGTAGCATCGGATCTGCAAGCAACTACTGACCGGGAGTACTTGATGACCACCACCGCCGAACCCATCTCGCTGCAGGCCCTCGACGACGCCGGCCGGGCGTTGTTGTTCACCGATGCCCGCACCGCCAACGCCTTCGCGGACGTCCCGGTGACCGACGAGGAGCTCGCCGGCATCTGGGACCTGGCTCGCTGGTCGCCGTCCATGGCCAACAGCCAGCCGCTGCGCGTGCTCTTCGTGCGCACGGCGGAGGGCCGCGAGCGTCTCGGGGCGCACATGGCCGAGGGCAACCGCGCCAAGACGGTAAGCGCCCCGGCGGTCGCCGTGCTCGCCTATGACGCCGAGTTCCACCAGCACTTCCCGGCCGTCTTCCCCGAGCGCGGCGCGATGTACCGCGACAATTTCTCTGGCATGCCCGGTGCGGCCCTCGAGGGGATCGCCAAGTACAGCGCCGCCATCCAGACGGGCGTGTTCCTGCTCGCCGTGCGCGCCCACGGCCTCGCGGCCGGCCCGATGGCCGGGTTTGACGGCCCCGGCATCGACGCCGACTTCTTCGCCGGCACGACGTGGAAGACCCACCTCGTCGTCAACATCGGCCACCCGGGCGTGGCGCCCTGGTTCGACCGCCTGCCCCGCCTCGACCGGGACACCGCCGTCGCCTGGGCCTAGGACGAGACCGCTCCTCCCGTGCGCCGGGGGCGGCCGGCGGGCATGACCGGCTCCCGCCGGCGCCGGGTGGGGCTGGTGCCGGTGCTGCTATATGCCGAGCATGAAGTCGGCCATCAGCTGCTGCCCGGCTTCGACCATGTGGACGCCGGTGGCCACCTTGCAGCCGGCGTCCTGGGCGGCCTTGATGAACGGGGTCACGCCGTGTCCGGCGATTACATCGCCGACGAACATGGCTGGGGTCAGCCGGGCCGTGTCAACCGGGAGCGGGTCTCCGTCCGCCATGCCCATGGGCGTGGCGTTGAACACCAGGTCGCAACCGGCCGGGTCCGGCGGCCCGGCCGTCACCCGGGTGTCGCCGAGGCTGGCGAGTAGCCCGGCAAGGCCGGGTCCGCGCGACTGGCGGGCATCGTGGATAACGAGCTCGCGGGCGCCCGCCTCAACCAGCGCGAGGGCGATCGCGCTGCCTGCGCCGCCCGCGCCTATGAGGAGCGCCCGTGCGCCCGCCACGTGCGCGCCGTGATCTGCCTGCGCCTTGACGAAGGCGAGCCCGTCCAGCATGTCGCCGTGCCAGGTGCCGTCGGGGTTGCGCCGCATGACGCTGATGACTCCGAGCATCCTGGCGCGCTCGGAGCTGGTGGCGCAGTAGGCGAACGCGGTGGCCTTGTGGGGCATCGTGACGAGGATCCCGTCCAGGTTCGGCAGGGCGGTGAGGCCCGTCATGACGGCATAGAGGTCTCCTTCGCTCACCTGCATCGGGATGCACAGGCCGTTGTGGCCACGGTTGCCGAAGGTGCCGGTCAGGCGGGCTGGAGACTCGGTGTACCTGACTGGGTCTCCGATGATCGGGTACAGCCGGGTTGCGCCGCTGAGCTGCTGGAACATGTCGCTTCTTCTCTTGTTGGCGCCGGGGCGGACGCCGCCCGGCCGGTGGCAGCTAGATGTTAGGGCGCGTCGACCGCGGGCTGCGCGACCGGCCGGGCACCCGCTTCCGGTTCGGTCGCCGCCCCGGGTGCCGCCGGAACGCGCGGCAGCCGCTGGAGGACCGAGGGGGTGATGCGGCGGTACGCCCCAGGGTCAACCGGCATGAGCCAGTGCCACGCGCGTACGGCGGCGCTGATGTTGACCTCGAGGTCACCGAGCACCTCATCGACGTTGTGCATCGAGAACGGGATGATCTTCCCGCCGCGGCAGTGATGGGTGTCGGTGGCGGCGTCCATGAACGCGAGCTGGTCGATGACCTGCTGGCGCATGTGCGCAGGCCCGGGCAGGGTGATCGCGCCCGCCAGGTCCGCGGCGATCCAGACGGCGGCCATCTCGGCGTTGAGCGGGCTGAAGAATGAGGAGTTGTACCCGTTGAAGTACAGGCCGGGGACGTCGGCCGGGCGGATCTGCCGGTAGAGCATGAAGTTGCCGCGCTCGTCGAGCAGCCGCCGGGTCACGTCGCCGGGCAGGAAAGGGACCCCCTGGGTGAACCCCGTGGCGCAGACGACGAGGTCGGCGGGGAGCTGGGTGCCGTCGTCGAGCTCCGCGGCGGGCTGCCCGCTGCTGGCCATCAGCCGGGCGATCGTCCGGTGCGGGTGCACGGCGATGCGGCCGGCCGTGACGCCCTCGAAGAAGCCCTCGGTCGCCAGGCCGATCGCCCCGCGGACAATGTCCTCCATCTTCCCGGGGGGCACCAGCCGGAGCCCCCTGAGACCGTACTGGCGTACCGACGCCGAGCCGATCGAGTTGATCATGTTGGCGCGCATGCCGTTGGCCGGGCCGTGCAGGAACTTCTCTGCCCCGCGCGGGCGCGCGTACTTGAAGAGCGCCTCGCCCATGCGGGTGAGCAGCAGCATCTTGAAGTTCAGGAACCCGCCGACGCGGCGCGGGACCTTCCAGAGCAGGTGCCGGGCGATCACGCTGGTGCTAGCCGCCACCTGGCTGACCGGCACGGTGACGTCGCACGCCGACTTGCCGTAGCCGACGACGAGCACCCGCTTGCCCCGGGCCAGCTCCGCGTCGTGCAGCTCGGTGCCGGCCAGCACCTGGCCGCCGGCCGCAGTGAACTCCGCCACGCCCGGGTAGCGCGGCACGGCGGGCTCACAGAAGATCCCGTTGGCCACGACAAGCTTGTCCACCTGGTCGGTACCGCCGGCGGTGGTGATCGCCCAGCCGCCGCCGTTCACCGGGACGGCCGACGTCACCTCGGTGGACAGGTGCAGCACCGGGTCAAGGCCGAAGTGGCTGGCGTACGCCGCGAGGTAGGCCTGGACCTGTGATCCGGCAGGCCACTCGGGATACTCGCGCGGCATCGGGAAGTCCGAAAGGGAGTACTGGGCCTTGGGGCTCTGCGTGGTCAGCCCCGGGTACCGGCGGGTGCGGCTCCACACCCCGCCGACGTCGGGGGCCTTGTCGTAGACGATAACCTCGTGCCCTGCCTGGCGGAGGACCTTGGCGGTGGCCAGCCCGGCAACCCCCGCGCCGATGACCCCGACGCGCATGATCAGCGCACCTCGGGCGGGAGCATGAGGATGATGCCGAAGTCAGCCATGACCTGCTTTATCTTGCCGATGTCCTTGGGCCCGGGCGGCATGTCGGCCAGCGCCTGGTAATACCCCTCCAGGCCGGCCGGCGATACCACGGAGATGACCCGGGACTCCTCGTCGTAGGCGTTGCGGAACGTGTGGACCACGTCGCGGGGCAGGTACAGGTAGTCGCCGAGGCCGAGGGTGAAGTCCTCGCCGCCGAGGTGGACGTCGAGCTTGCCGGCCAGGCAGATGAACGACTCGTCCTCGCGGGTGTGGATGTGGGCGGGAGGGCCATCGGTACGCGGCGGGATCGCGTACTCGAACAGGGAGTACGCGTCGCGCGTGGACTTGCCGTCTGTCTTCATGGTGATGCCAAGGCCGATGGCCGCGATCTGGTGCCCTTCGCGCGAGGGGAGCATGTAGCCGCCGCCGAGAGTCATCGTCGCCTCCTTCTGTCGTGCACCGCGCAAACGCGCGTGTAATGCCACAGCGTGCGCTGGCGCGGCGTGCACCGCAAACTTCAGTCCCAGTCAATGGGACGAGGCCGGCGGCTTGAGTAGGCGCGGGACGCCGCCGCGGCGGCCATTCGCACCGCCGGGCCGATGCGGTCGGCTCTCACCAGCTGGTTATGGCCAGTGACTGATAGTGCGGCGACGACCTCGTTAAGCGGGCCGAAGATGGGGGCGGCGACGCAGTTCACGCCGACGTTGCCCTCCTCGCGGTCGATCGCCCACCCCCGCTCGGGCACCGCCGTCAGCTCTCGCATGATGGCGACGCGGCTGGTGAGGGTGCGCGGGGTGCGGCCGGGCAGCGGCCCGGCCAGCGCGACGTCGATGACCGCCGGCCGCGAGTACGCGAGGATCGCGCGGCCGAGTCCCGAGCAGTACGCCGGGATCATTCCCCCGACCTGGGACAGCATCGGCATGGCCCGGTGCCCGGTGATCTTCTCGACCACGAGGACCTGGGTGCCGTCAAGCACGCCGAGCTGGACGGTGCTGCGCGTCGCCTGGTGCAGGTCCTGGAGGTACGGCAGCACTGCCTCGCGTAGCTCAAGCCGGATGGGCGCCAGGCTGGCGATCTCGAACAGCCGGTTGCCGATCCGGTACCGCTCGCCCGGTTTCTCCAGCCACCCGAGCCGGATCATTTGATCGGCTATGCGGTGCGTGGTCGAGCGGGGCAGCCCGCACCGGGCGACGAGCGCGGCCAGCGTCAGCTCGCGGTGCGTGGCGTCGAACGCGCCGAGGATGGCGGCCGCCCGCTCCAGCCCGCTGTCGCGCGCCGTGTTGTCCCAATGGCTGGGACTCATCGTTGGCTCTGCGGGGTCATACCGGTCAGGCTAAGCCCAACACGGTAGCCCGCACGAGCCGCGTTCCCTGGCGTCTGCTGACGCTGGCTACGTCAACGCAACCGTGCTCACGGTCGACGGAGGAGGGACGGAAACGTTCTGATGGGACTTCAGGGTGCAGGCTTCGACATGGCTGACTTCCTCGCCGCGATCAGCGCCGCCGTCCGCCCGGGCACCGCGCGGCCGGTCGTGGTGCACGCCGCCGAGGTGGAGCGGCTCCCGGCCGGCCAGGTCCACAACCCGACCACGCTGGCGATAGCCGGGCGCCTGCCGACCGTAACGTTCGAGCTACTGCGGCAGACTATCCCGGCCGGCCAGAGCTCAGACATGCAGCGGCACTACCACGAGACGGTGCACTACGTCATCTCGGGCAGCGGGCACAGCGACATCGAGGACGAGACGGAAGGCTGGGCGGCCGGCGATTTCATCTACACGCCGCCGTGGACCTGGCACCGCCATTACAACGACTCGGCGGACGAGCCGGCCGAGTTCCTGACCATCGAAAGCTCCCGCCTGCTGCAGGCGCTCGGCGTCGCCCGGCGGCAGAGCGCCGGCCTGTGCACCGTGGCCGAGGCGCGCGCCCGATTCCCGGAGGATCAGTAATGAGTGACCTGCCCGAGCACATCAGCATCTGGGGTGAGCTGGCCGACACCGATCATGAGCTGCGCCACGTCGACGTGGACGGCGTGCGCACCCGCGTGCTGCGCGCCGGCTCAGGCCCCGACCTGGTGCTCCTGCACGGCACCGGCGGCCACCTGGAGGCCTATGCCCGCGACATCGCCGGCCTGGCCGCCGACTTCCGCGTCACCGCCTACGACATGGTGGGCCACGGCTGGTCTGACCTGCCCGACCGGCCGTACACCATCGACGTGCTCAGTGACCACCTGACCGGCCTGATGGACGCGCTGGGCATCGGCACCGCCCACCTGTCCGGCGAGTCGCTGGGCGGCTGGGTCGCCGCATGGACCGCTGCCCACCACCCCGGACGCGTCGGCCGGATGGTGCTGAACACGCCGGGCAACATCGCCAACAAGCCCGAGGTGATGACCCGGCTCAAGGAGAGCACGCTCGCTGCGGTCCGCGACCCGAGCGACGCGACCGTCCGCCGCCGGGTTGAGTTCCTGTTCCACCACACCGAGATGGTCACCGACGAGCTCGTCGCCCTGCGCCGCGCCGTCTACAGCCGCCCGGGCTTCCTGCAGGCGATCACCAACACGCTCGTGCTCCAGGAGCCCGCGATCCGGAAGGACTTCGCGTGGGACCCCGGCTGGGTCGGCAAGATCACCGCGCCAACGCTCCTGCTCTGGACCGACCATGACCCGACCGGAGGCCTGGACGAGGCTCAGCTGCTGCTTGACTGGGTGCCCGGTGCCCGCCTGGAGGTCATCGCCGACGCGGGCCACTGGCCGCAGTGGGAAAAGCGGGAGGAATTCCTGCGTGTGCACCGCGACTTCCTGCTCAAGACGACCGGGGAAGCGGCCCGGTGAGTGAGATCATCGGCATGGTCGGCATGTCTCACTCGCCGTTCGCGACGATGCTGCCGCCGTCCGGCGAGGCCGCGCCCGGCGGCCGGTTCCTGGCCAGCGCAGGCCAGGTGGCCGCCGCAGTTGCCGCCCTGGCCCCCGACGCGCTGGTGGTTATCGGCCCGGACCACTTCCACGCGAACTTCTACGACGCGATGCCGCCGTTCGTGCTCGGGGTGGAACAGGCCGAGGCGTTCGGGGACTTCGGCAGCCGCTCGGGGCCGCTGCCCGTCGCGTCCGCGCTCGCCTGGGCGGTCCACCAGGGGCTATCGCGGGACGGGTTCGACATCGCCCTGTCCTTCGCGCTCACTGTCGACCACGGCATCGTGCAGGGGTATGAGATGGTCCGCGGCGACGCCGACTTGCCGCTGGTCCCGCTGGTCGTCAATGCCGCGGCCCCGCCCTTGCCGTCGATGCCGCGCTGCGTCGCGCTCGGCCGGTCGCTGGGCGCGGCGATCCGGGCGGCCGACGCCGGGCGGGTCCTGATCGTGGCCAGCGGCGGCCTGTCACACTGGCTGCCGCCCAATGACCCGCGCGACGCGTCCGTCCCGGCCGAGCGCCGGGCCGCGGTGATCCATGGGCGGCGCGACGTCCGGGCCTTCGCGGCCGCTCGTGAGCCGGGTGTTCGCGCCCTGGCCGGCAACCCTGACTCCCGGGTCAACGCCACCTGGGACGCCTGGTTCCTGAAGCAGCTGGTCACGGCCGACCTGGACCCGGTGACCAGCCTCGGCGACGAGGGGCTCCAGGAACGCGCGGGCAGCGGCGGTCACGAGATCCGCACGTGGCTCATCGGCCTCGCCGCGGCTGGTCGGCCGCTGGTGTGGACGAGCTACGAGCCGGTGCCGCAGTGGATCACCGGGATGGGCATCGGCACGACTTTCGAGGTGGCCTGATGGCTCTTGCGAGACCGTCCCTGGATGCCCCGGCTGGCGCAGCGCTCGAACGGCTCGCCGGCGCCCGCGCCGCCGGCCGGCCCTGCCCGCCTGTCCGCGCGCTGCTGCCGCCCGGTGACATAGACGCCGCCTATGCCGTGCAGGCCGCCTGGGTCGCCGGCCGGGTGGCGGCCGGGGATCGCGTTGTCGGCCGCAAGATCGGCCTCACCAACCCGCGGGTGCAGGCCCAGCTCGGCGTGGACCAGCCGGACTTCGGCACGCTCCTGTCGACGATGAGCTGCTCGCAGCGTGAGCCGATTGACATCGGCCGGCTGCTCCAGCCACGGATCGAGGCGGAGGTCGCGTTCCTGCTCGGCGACGACCTCGACGCCCCGGACATCGGCCCCGACGATGTGCTCGCCGCGACCAGCTCAGTCGTCGCGGCGCTGGAGGTCGTTGACAGCCGCATTGCCCGCTGGGACATCTCGATCGTCGACACGGTCGCTGATAACGCCTCGTCGGGCCTGTTTACCCTGGGGCTGGCGCACGCGCTGCCGCAGGAGCTTGACCTGGCCGCGTGCCCGATGCGCCTGTGGCGCGGCGCGGAGGAAGTATCGGCTGGATCCGGCGCGGCCTGCCTCGGTCACCCGGCCGTCGCGGTCGCCTGGCTAGCCGCCACCGCGCGGTCGTACGGCCAGCCGCTCCGAGCCGGGCAGGTCGTGCTGTCCGGTGCGCTCGGACCAATGGTGCCAGTCCGGGCAGGGGACCGCTTCACGGCCGAGATCGGCGGGCTCGGCCAGGTCACCGCCTCCTTTACCGGGGGCGCGCGATGATCGGCGCGGCCGTTATCGGCTCCGGCAACATCGGCACTGACCTCATGATCAAGCTATTGCGCAGGGCCGGTCCGCTGCCGGTGTCCGCCATGGCCGGCATCGACCCGCTGTCGGACGGGCTGGCCCGCGCAGCCCGGCTCGGCGTCGCGACCACCGCCGGCGGCGTCAAGGGGCTGATCGGCCTGCCGGGCTTTGCGGAGATCGGGGTAGTCTTCGACGCGACCTCAGCCGCGGCGCACGTGGCCAACGTGGCGGCCCTGGCACCGTACGGCGTCCGCGTCGTCGACCTGACCCCGGCGGCGCTCGGCCCGTTCGTCGTGCCGGCGGTCAATCTCGACGCGCACTCCGGCGCGCGCGAGGTCAACATGGTGACCTGCGGGGGCCAGGCCACCATCCCGATCGTGGCCGCGGTCGCGTCGGTGACCCAGGTCGCGTACGCGGAGATCGTCGCGTCGATCTCGTCGCGCTCCGCCGGGCCGGGGACGCGAGCCAACATCGATGAGTTCACGCAGACCACGGCCCGCGCGATCGAGTCTGTCGGCGGAGCCCGGCGCGGCAAGGCGGTCATCATCCTCAACCCGGCCGAGCCGCCGCTCATCATGCGCGACAGCGTGCACTGCCTGGTCGCCGCTCCGGAGGCGGAAACCCGCGCGGCGATCAGCCGGGCGGTCACCCGGATGGTCGCGGACGTGGCGGGCTACGTGCCTGGGTACCGGCTGAAGCAGCCAGTCCAGATCACTGAGACCGACGGCAACGTGGCCACCCTCGCGACGGGCGTGACCCATCAGGTCAGCGTCCTGCTGGAGGTGGAGGGGGCTGGGCACTACCTGCCGGCGTACGCGGGCAACCTGGACATCATGACCTCGGCCGCGGTGCGGGTCGGCGAGTGGATGGCGGCACGATGAGGCTCTACATTCAGGACGTTACGCTTCGCGATGGCATGCACGCTACTCGCCATCAGCTCGCGCCCGAGCGGGCGGCGACGATCGCGGCCGCGCTGGACGCGGCCGGAGTCGATGCCATCGAGGTAGCGCATGGCGACGGGCTCGCCGGCGCGAGCGTCACCTATGGCCCTGGCAGCCACACCGACGATGACTGGATCACGGCGGTCGCCGCCGCCATCACCCGTGCCCGGCTCACCACGCTGCTGCTGCCCGGCATCGGGACGATCGCCGACCTGAAGCGCGCGCACGCGCTCGGCGTGCGCTCGGTGCGGGTTGCCACCCACTGCTCCGAGGCGGACATCGCCGCCCAGCACATCGCCACCGGCCGGGAGCTCGGCATGGACGTCGCCGGGTTCCTCATGATGAGCCACATGGCCGAGCCGGCCGTGCTCGCCGCCCAGGCCGTGCTCATGGAGTCCTACGGCGCGCAGTGCGTCTACGTCACGGACTCCGGTGGGCACCTGACCCCTCGCGGCGTGGGCGACCGGGTCCGCGCGTACCGCGACGCCCTGGACCCGGCTACCGCGATCGGCATCCACGCGCACGACAACCTGTCGCTCGCGGTGGCCAACTCGCTGGCCGCGGTCGAGGCGGGTGCCGTCCGGGTGGACGCCTCGCTTGCCGGGCACGGTGCCGGCGCGGGGAACTGCCAGCTTGAGGCGCTCGCCGCGGCCGCCACCCTGGACGGGTGGGAGCACGGCTGCGACCTGTTCGCGTTGCAGGACGCTGCCGATGACCTGGTCCGGCCGCTCCAGGACCGGCCCGTGCGAGTCGACCGGGAGACGCTGACCCTCGGCTTCGCCGGGGTGTACTCCAGCTTCCTGCGCCACGCGGAAGCGGCCTCCGCCCGGCATGGCACTGACACGCGCGCGCTGCTGCTGGAAGCCGGCCGGCGCAAGCTGGTCGGTGGCCAGGAGGACCTGCTCACCGACATCGCCCTTGACCTGGCCAGTCGCCCTTAACCCGCAGTCACGGGCCGCCGAGCAGGAATCTCGTGCCGGGCGTGCACGGTCATGGGCATGCCCGCCGCCGGGCGCAGGGTGACCTGGTAGCTGAGGGCGGGGCGGACCCGGGCGGTAGGCGCCAGCCGCCGAGGTCAATGCCGGCGGTGACGGTGCGGCCGATGATCCACGCGGGCGGGTAGAGGCGGATCGCCTCGGTGACCACCGCCCGGGTGTAACGGAGGGCGGGCAGGTCGCCCGCGTCCGCTGCCCGGCCGCTGAGGGAGTCGGCTTCGGCCCGCACCCGCCGCTGTGCCCAGGGGTAACGGCCGAGGAGGTACAGGCTCCAGGCCAGCGCGCTGGACGTGGTCTCATGGCCGGCCAGCAGCAGGGTCATCACATGGTCGTGGACCTCTCGGGGGCTGAGCTCGCCGGGCTCCCGTGACGCGGCGAGCAGCGCGGAGACCGCGTCGCCACCGCGCGCAGCGCCTCCCCCGCATCCCGGTGGCGGCGGGCGCGGCGGGTGCGCAGCAGTACCCGGGTGGTTCCCAGCCAGCGCTGGGACCGCCCGGTCATGTCCCGCACGTCCAGGTCAGCGAGCCGCTGAGGGTCCGCCCGGCGCTGCCGACCGCGCTCACGGAGAACGATCCGCCGGAGGAGGTGATCGTCGCGGGGACCCGGGAGACGCCGGCCACCGTGGTCACCACTCCCGTCGGCTGGCGCAGCGTCACCGCGACGACAGCCAGATAACTGCCCGGCCCGCGGTAGCGGGCGATCGCCACGGTAAAGGACACCTGATCGCCATGGATGACGGCGCTGGAGACCTCTGCGCGGTAGCTGATCCCGGTCACGCAGGACACTGGCGCGGCGGCAGTACCCGACAGCGGAACCGGCGAGGTGACTGAGGCAGAAAGCGCCCCTGCGCCCGGCGCCGGGCTGGTCGCCATGGTGGTCTGGGCGGCCGGCGTTGCCGGTGGATCGGCCGGCGTCGAGGTGACCGCCGTCGGCGTCGGCGGCGATGCCGGCACCGGCGCCGGCGCCGTGGGGGAGGCGCTCGGCGCGGATGCCACCACCTGCCCCCTGCATCCCGCGACTGCGGCGGCCAGCGCGAACGCGGCCACCGACAGGACCGCTCCCCGCGCCAGACGGCCTACGGGCGTACCTGCCACGGGTCACTCCCTCGCTAAATGGCATTAGTGCCAAAATCAGTGTGGGCCACGCGAGTGAAAGTGTCAATAGTGCCATAATGCACTAGTGCCTTATTTGCGGCTGGCGGCTTGTGGCAGACTGCCGGTATGAGTGGCAGGCAGCGCGCTGTGACGGCGCCGTGAGCATGCCCCGGCCGGACGCCGGGCGGCGGGACCGCAAGAAGGACGAGACCCGCCAGGCGCTGCGCGACGCGGCACGCCGGCTGTTCGCGGAGAAGGGCTTCTCGCGGACCACGATCGACGACGTCACCGAGGCGGCCAACGTCTCGCGCCGGACCTTCTTCCGCTACTTCGACAGCAAGGACGACCTGCTTCGCACGGACGTCTCGGACCTGCTCCCGGTCATCCTCGCGGCCCTTCGCGCACGCCCCGCCGGCGAGCCGCCGCTGGCCGCGATCCTCGCCGCGCTGCGCACCCTGATCGGCCCCGGCGGGCCGCCCGCGCTAGCCCGGAGCCTGGCCAGCCCGGTCGCCGGGCTGCGCGCCCGGCTCAGCCTGATCCGCCTGCTCGCCGACTGGGAGCAGGGCATCGCCGACACCCTGCTCGCCCGGGCCGGCATCGAATCCCCGACCGACGAGGAGCAACTGCGCGCGGTCGTCACCGCCTGCGCCGCCACCTCTGCGCTCCGCGCGTCCGCCCAGCTCTACCGCGGCCGCTACGGCGGTCCCGGCCTGGACGCCGCGCGCTTGCTCCCCATCGTCGAGCAGGCATTCGCCGTGCTGCTCGACGGCACCGCCATGCAGCCTCAGCCGCCGGACCGGGAATCCTCCGACGCCACCTGACGACCCATCCCGGCGCCGACCGCAGCGGCATGCACCGCACCCGCGGCAGCCCGGCGGTAAGCCGCCACGGGCGCAGGTAGCCTGGCCAGGCGCACCCGTTTCGGTGCACTACCGCCCGAATGGAGCCGCGATGCGCGAGTCTGGCTACCCCGGGGCGCTGCGCGCCTTGCGCGACGCCGCCGGGGGTGACCTTCACCAGGTGCTCATCGCGGCATGCGCGGCGGTGCCGGCCTGGGATCCCGTGGTCTACCTGGCCGACTTCTCCGGTAAGGTGCTGCTCCCGCTGGTCGCCGGGGTTGCCCCGGAGGCGGTCGAGGGATCCATGGCGGGCCGGGCGTTCGCCAGCGGCCTGCCGGTGGCCGGCGAGCGCGGCGAGTCGGTCCGGGTCTGGGTCCCGGTGACGGAGCAGGCGAGCAGGACCGGGGTGCTGGCGCTCACCGTCCCGAGCGCGGACCCCTCGGCCCTGGAGCGGGCCGGGCTGGTCGGCGTTTTCGCCGGGCTGGTCGTCGCCTCGGCCGCGCAGGTCAGCGACATCCCGAACATCCGCCGCCAGAAACAGGGCATGTCGCTGCCAGCGGGGATGCAGTGGGACCTGCTGCCGCCGCTGACCACTCGCACCACCGGTGCCCTGGTCGCCGGGCTGCTGGAGCCCGCCTACGACATCGCCGGCGACGCGTTCGACTACGCCTTCGACTACGTGGCCGGCGACGGCTGCCTGGATTTCGCCATCTTCGACGGGATGGGCCACGGCATCGCCTCGACCCTGCTGACCGGCCTGGCCATCGGCGCCTACCGTCACGCGCGCCGGAGCGGCACCCCGGTCCCGGGCATCCACGCGGCCATCGACCAGGCGCTCGTCGACCATTACGGCGACGAGTCGTTCGCCACCGGCATCATCGGGAAGCTCGCGATCGCCACTGGCCGGCTGGAATGGTCCTGCGCCGGGCACCCGCCGCCGCTGCTGCTGCGCGGCCGCAAGGTCGTCGCGGAGCTAGCCAGCGAGCCCATCGTGCCGTTCGGCCTGGGCGGTGGCGCCCCGGCCCTCAACCGCGCCGATCTCGAGCCCGGCGACGCGGTCGTGCTCTACACCGACGGCGTGACCGAGGCCCGCTCGGCGGACGGGGAGTTCTTCGGGCTGGACAGGCTCATCGACCTGCTTGAGCGGGAAGCCGCCAGCCAGCAGCCGCCTGAGGAGATGCTGCGGCGCCTGGTCCAGGCCCTGCTCGACCGCCAGCAGGACGGCTTGCGCGACGACGCCACGCTCCTGCTCGTGCAATGGGCCACCGCCACGCCGTAACCGGTCCACCCGGGTGCCGCCCGTGGCCGCCGGGTGCCCTCCTCAGAGCTGGCCGGTGGGGCGGAGGACGATTTCGGCCACGGCCCGGCGGCGCGGGCTGGTGACGATGTACTCGACGGCTTCGGCGATGTCGTCGGGCTGCAGTTGCTCAACGTCGGCGAAGCGGGCGGCCATCCGCTCCTGGACGGCCGGCTGCATGTGGCCGATGAGCTCGGTCTGGGTCAGGCCCGGCTCGATGACGGAGAATCGGACGTTGCGCCGGGCGTACTCCTGCCGCCAGGCCTCGGTCGCGCCGGTGACGCCGAACTTGGTCGCGTTGTACACCGCGCCGCCGGGAATGGCGAAGCGGCCGGCGATCGAGCTGATGTTGACCACGTCGGCGACCCGCCGCCGGCTGTCGGCGGCGGCCTCGATCAGGTGCGGGAGGGCTGCCTTGGTGACGTACAGCAGGCCCTTGACGTTGATGTCGACCATCCGCTCCCATTCGCTGAGCGGGGCCGCGGCCGAGTCGCCGGTCAGCATGACGCCGGCGCTGTTGACCAGGATGTCGAGCCGGCCGAACTGGTCGACGGCGGTGGTGACGGCCGCGGCGGCAGCGTCGGCGCCGGTCAGGTCGGCGGCCAGCGCGACCGCCTCGCCGCCCGCCCCGGTGAGCTCCTTAGCCAGCGCGTCGATCCGGTCCTGGCGGCGGGCGACCAGCACGACGGTGGCGCCCCGGGCCGCGAGCCTGCGCGCGGTTGCCTGGCCGATGCCGCTGCTGGCGCCCGTGACCAGGGCGACCGTCGACTGCAAGGTGGTGGTTGGCATGCCAGTGACCTCCGGAAACCTAGATGTAAGATTGCTAATACATTAATGTAAGAGTGCTCTTACGTCAACGCGGCCGACTGCGATTCACCGCCGGTAGGCTGTCCTCGCATACGTGGAGGGGGAAATGTGCCGAAGCGCGCCGGGTACCATCACGGCGACCTGAAGGCCGCCCTGGTCGAGAGCGCCCTCGCGCTGATCGCCGAGCGGGGCGTGGCGGCGCTGTCGGTGGCCGAGGTCGCCCGCCGGACCGAGGTCAGCGGCGGGGCTCCGTACCGGCACTTTCCGAGCCGGCAGGCCCTGCTGATCGCGGCCGCCACCGAAGCCGCGCGCAACCTCACTCGCCGGTTCCAGGCGGCTTGCCCTTATTCCGGGTTGCCCGGGTCCGACCCGGTCGCGGACCTGGCGGGCGCCGCCGCCGTCTACGCGCTGTTCACCGCCGAGCACGGCGCCGGCTTCGACCTGATCTTCGCCGCCGAACTGCGGGGGCGCGGCGACGAAGACCTGATGGACGCCGGCCGCGCGGTCATGGAGCCCCCGCTGCGGGCGGCCCTGTCCGTCGCCGGCGGCGATGCCAGGGCCGCGCTCCAGCTCATCGATCGCGCGTTTGCCGCCGCCCACGGGTACGCCACCCTCTGGCGCAGCGGCCTCTACACCGACCGGGAGGCCAGCGTGCAGGACGTGGCCGTCGAAGCGGCAGCGGTCGCCCGTACCCTGGCTGAGGCCAGGCGCCACGATCGGCCGTAGTCGCCGCGACAGTGGCCAGGGACGCAGACGACGAGGTCGCAGGTCTTCTGCACGACCTCGTGAATGCGCTTGACCTGCTCGGCGATGTGCTGCCCGGTATGCGGCAGGCCGCGGTCAACAGCGGTTGCGCGCCGGTTCGCCTCTCCGGCCGCGCCGTTGAGCTCGCGCCCTCGCCTGCGCGCCCGGGCCGGCGGCGGCCAGGGCGAGCGCGGCGGCGAGGCTACAGGGTGTCGTAGAGCCGTTCGGCCTGGTCGCCGGAGGGGTTTGATCATGAAAGCCGTCACACGCTTACCGGCCCACCAGCCCGGAATCATAATGACAAGAATAATGCCCGGCGAAGCGGTCACCGGCGTCCGGGCCGGGCTTCGCGCGCCTGCTATTCAGGGACTGACGTGCGAGAGTGAGGAAACAGCCAGCGATGAATTCTGCTATAGACCGCGGCAGGCGAGTCCGCGCGCCTGGGATACGCCAAGCCATCAGCCAGGCTGTTTTGCCCACGGCACCCTCGTTAAAATTAGCCAGCGTGCCCTGCTTGCTCTCTTCCTGAAATCCGGGAAGTCCTAGTCGGTATTATCGCTGCTCGCGTGCGCGTAAGCGCGGGACGGCAAGCCGATATTTGTTCCCCTCCTGCTTCGCGAACGGCCTTCCGGCCGCAGAGGCGCGGATGCTGGCGGCGACCCAGGAACCGCTGTCCAGCTCGCCATGGCCCGCCAGGCAGGCGCCCGCATCACCGAGGTCCACGCGCCGCACCTGTCGATGGTCTCCGACCCGGGCGCCGTGACCCAGATCATCCTCAAGGCCGCGCGCGCGACCGCCTGACCGCCCCCGCGGGGGCCGTCCCGTCCCGTCCCGAGCTCAGGGAGAACCCGCAGGCAAGGCGAGCCGGCACCCGGCTGATCGTCACGTGGAATGAGCGCCACACGAGGCGAATCGTGCCCGTGGCGCCACTCCTGGAAAATTCACGGACGACCATCAGCCATCGTCACCTAAGGCTAGGCGCGTCACGATTCGGGCACGCGATCATGCCGTCTGCCGATAAGCCGCATCCTGGGCAGGGCACGCGGTAGGCTGCGGGCGATGCTAGATGCGGTGATCGGGGAAATGTGGCCGCATCAGCCGGTTTAGATCCACGCGTCGTTGCGGGACGGCAACGATCAGGGGAGTGGCTCCACATGCCAGGGAGTACGGAAGACAACGGCATGCCCGCGGATAATGGCCCGCCGGCGCCGAAAGGTACTGGGGAGGGCGGAGACGAGCAGGGCACGGCCCGGAAATTCCCGGCCTCCGTGACTAGCGCCACGGGCACCTTTGTCGGGGCGGTCGCCCTGGGCGTGGGCTCCACCATCGCCAACGACTTCCAGCACCGGCAAGCGCTCATGTTCACCCTGCTTGGGGCGCTCGCGGTCGCAGGCGCGGTATACCTCTGGCTGCAAACGCGCGCGCGACGGCCCAAGGCCCCGCCCGGAAGCTCCGTCGGAGGGGCGAGGGCGCAGGCGGCAACCCAAGCGCCCCTTGCTTCGCCGCCAGTCCTGTCGCCTTCCCCGGCACGCGGCGGCCCGCCCGGTTCCGCGTCAGCCAGTGGCCGGCGGCCACGGCCGGCGCCGCACGGCGCGGCGTCCGGGCTACTGCCGCTCATCCGCGTGATCGTGGCCCTGGGCGCCCTGTTGGCCGGGGCATTCTTCCTCGGCTACTGGACCCTGGGCAATGGCTTCGCGCACGGCCTCACCTGGGGGGCGCTCGCGCTGGCGGGAGTGGTGATGCTGCTCGGCGGGGCCGCCATCCTTGCCTGGCGCGGGCGCCGCCGCTCGTGGGGAGGGTGGGCTCGCTCAGGGTCGCGGATGGTCATGGCGTTCACGGTGACCTGCCTGGGCCTGTCGGCCGGCGCGACGCTCGGGCGCCTTGACCTCGTGCCAGCATGCCGGGTTCCGGTCGAGATCCCCGTGCTCGCCTCGTCGGAGAACGTTGCCGCCGTTCATGCCGCCGCCAGCCTGTTCGAGCAGGCCGAGCCGACGTTCCTGGGCCAGTCGTGCTACGCCGCTGACCTCACCGTGTCCGCGGCGCGGTCCGACGGGGACGCCGAGGCGGACCTCGAATCGGGCTGGGGCCCCAGTGCGCTCAGCGCCGACGGCCCGCGCCCGGACATCTGGCTTCCATCGTCGTCCGAGGAAGTCACGAACGTCATCAGCGCTCATCGCGGTCCCGCCACCCCGGGGATGCAGATCGCCGGATCGACTGGCAGCTCGCCCCTGGTCCTGGCCGTCCCCACCGCGCGGGCCGACAGCATCCCGGCCACCGATCGCGCCGGCAACTGGGGCACCCTGTACACCGCGCTCCAGCAGCACGGCATCAGCCTGAGCGTGCCGAACCCGGGCCAGTCGGCGACGGGATTGCTGGGGATCGCCGGTATCTACCGGGACCTGACGTCCACGGGGCAACGGCAGATCGCGGCATCCGGCAGCTTCCCGTCCGATAGCGGCATCGCGTTGTGCGCGGCGGCTCAGGCGGCCGAGCAGGGGCATGCGGTGTCATCGGCCTACCTGGTCTCCGTGGCGGCGATGACGCAATACCGCCTCGGCCAGCTGAACGAGGGAGCCTGCCCCGCGCTTAGCGCCCCGTTCCCGTCCCTGACGGCGCTCAGCCCGTCTGACGCGGCCTCGCTGGACTTTCCGCTCGTATCGCTGAGCTGGGGCGGAAACTCCGCCGCGGCGCGGCTCGCGCAGGGGTACGCGCTCGACTTCTACCACTGGCTCGGCAGCACGGCGGGACAGGGCGTACTGAACGCCTACGGGCTGGGGCCGCCGCAGCCCTGGCCGGCGCTGCCGGGGGCGCTTCCGTCGCGGTCGCAGCTGAGTAGCGCCCTGCAGCTCTTCACCAGGAAAGCGCCGCCCGCGCAAGTCCTGGTCGCGATCGACGACTCAGGCCCGATGGAGCCGTACCTCCAGCAGATATCGTCGGCCGTGAGCCAGGTCCTCGGCCCCGGGCCGACCGCGTCCCTCGGGGCCAGGGACAGCGTCGGGATCTGGGCGTTCCCGGGGGCGGGCTCGTCCACCTTCCAGGCGCTGGTGCCCCTTGACAGCGGGGCCACTGCCCAGCGCGACGCCGTGGCGGCGAGGACGAGCACGCTGTCCGCGCACGCCCACTCGGCCGAGTTTGACCTGATCACGAAGGCCGCCGCCGCGCTGTACAGCCCGCTCGCGAAAGCGCAGGGGGCCACCAGTTCGGTGATCTTGCTGACCGACGGCGATTCCTACCGCGGCGGCCAGGATCCCGCTGGCAACACCCTTGTCAGCGTGGGGGACTTGCTCAAGCCGATCGGTGCGGCGCAGCCGATCGCCCGAGTGTTCGTCATCGCGTTCGGCGATGCCGGGTGCGCGCAGGCGCCCCCGGGCAGCCCGCGTGACACCCTGGCCGCCCTGGCAACCACTAACGGAGGTACCTGCGTGAACGCCAATGACCTCGGACAGCAGCTCGGCCAGATGGTCAGCCAGTTCTCCGCGGGCCGGTGAGCGGGGTGCGGGTGGCGTCCATCGCGCTCGTCATCGCGGCGGTCGCGGCGGTCGCGGCCGGCTGCGCCTCGGCCCCCGGCGCTGGGCCCTTCCCCCCGCGCGCCAGCGGGCCGGTCACGATCACCATCTTGACCGGGACGGACACCAGCATCAGTCCCGGCAGCCAGCCACTGAATGGCGCCACCGGCATGTACGGCCAGCTCGCCAGCTGGTGGAACGCCAACGAGGAGGAGCGCACCCGCATCCGCGTGCGGATAGACGCGATCGACGGCGACTCGACCCAGGAGCATGCCGAGATGCTCGCGGCCGCTCAGGCGGAGGACGCCAGCTACGACATCTACAACCTGGACAACGAATGGGTGTCGGAGTTCGCGCGGGCGGGGTACCTCTGGTCCCTGCAGGGCAGGCTCCCGCTCGACGGCTTCCTTCCCCAGCCGCTGGCGTCCGGCCGCGACGACGCCGGGCAGTTGTACGCCGCGCCGTTCACCACCGACGTGGGCCTGCTCTACTACCGGTCCGACCTCGTCCGTGACCTCAGCGACCTCACGACGCTCTGGGCGGTCCTCCAGGAGGCGCAGCAGGTGCAAGGCAGCGATCCCCGCCTGTCGGTGGGCTACGCGGGACAGTTCTCCGAGTACGAGGGCCTGAGCGTTAACCTGCTGGAGATCATCCGGGGGGATGCCCCCAGCGCCATCGGCCCGGACGGCACGATCAGGGATCCCGGCGCCGTCACTGGTGTCCTGCAGCACCTCGTCAGCGAGATCGGGGCCGGGGAACCGATCCCCAGCCCGGAGGTGAGCAGCTATACGGAGCTTCAGTCATATCAAGCGTTCGCCGGT
Source organism: Trebonia sp. (assembly GCA_036276115.1). Lineage (GTDB taxonomy): Bacteria > Actinomycetota > Actinomycetes > Streptosporangiales > Streptosporangiaceae > Trebonia. The sequence goes on along the minus strand of DATBEM010000197.1, from coordinate 43,292 downwards.
GGCCACGCTGTGTTCATGAGGAACTGGCCGATTGACTACAACTTGCTCACAACGCCGCAATCCGGATCAAGTCTCCCACCCGTGAAATTCGGCGTCGTCCCGTTGCCCTTTCCCTCGGTGCTCGGCGGCCAGGACCTCGCGATCTCGGCCAGCAGCGCCCACCCGGCGGAGGCCCTGCAGGTCGTCGAGTTCCTGACCTCCGCGCAGGCCGAGCGCTGCCTGTTCGCCGTGGGCGGCTTCCCCGCCACCCGGTCGACTGCCTACACCGCGAACAGCCAGCTTCCCGATGGATACCAGGTTGCCGGCCAGCCGGCCGTCACCGGGCAGCCGCTGTGCGGGAAGATCGCCGGCAGGCAGCTTCGCATCGGACCGACGATCCTTAAGGGCATCGCCCGGGCGATGCCGCGCCCGGTGACGCGCTACTACACCGAGTACAGCACGCTCTTCCAGGGGCGGATGTGGCCGCTGCTCCGGGCGGGAAGCCAGCGCTGGAGCGCCATCGGGGGCACGGTGGACACGCTCGCCACGGAGATCCAGGCCGCCCTGTCAGGCCACGCGACGTCATCGTCGCGATAGCGAGGAATGCGCGTTCGGCGGGTGTCGTTGGGCTTGGCGTGAGCGACTCCACCCGGCCCGGGCTGCGCATCGGTGCCGTCTTCCCCCAAACCGAACTCGGCCACGACACCGGGGCCGTCCGGGCCTGGGGGCAGGAGGTCGAACGGGCCGGGTACCGGCACGTGCTGGTCTACGACCACGTGCTCGGGGCCGACCCGGCCGTCCACGCGGGCTGGGACCGGCCCTACGACATCCGGACCACGTTCCGCGAGCCCTTCGTCCTGTTCGGCTACCTGGCCGCGCTGACCTCGCTGGAACTGGTCACCGGCGTGATCATCCTCCCGCAGCGCCAGACTGCCCTGGTCGCCAAGCAGGCCGCCGAGGTCGACCTGCTCACCGGGGGGCGATTCCGCCTCGGCGTGGGGATCGGCTGGAACGAGGTGGAGTACCAGGCGCTCGGCAAGGACTTCGGCAACCGGGGGCGCCGCAGCGAGGAGCAGATCGCGCTGCTGCGCCGGCTGTTCACCGAGCAGAGCGTGACCTTCGAGGGCGCCGACGAGCAGGTCGTCGGCGCCGGGATCAGCCCGCTGCCCGTGCAGCGGCCCATCCCGATCTGGATCGGCGGGTCGTCACCGCGGGCCTACCAGCGCATCGGGCGCCTCGCCGACGGCTGGTTCCCCCAGGTCGCTCCGGGTCCCGCCCTGGACGAGGCCCGTGCCATCGTGGATCAGGCGGCGCGCGACGCCGGCCGCGACCCGGCCGGCATCGGGCTGGAAGGCCGGGTCAGCTACGCCGGCGACCTGGGCTCTACCCTGGCGTCGATCGAGGGCTGGCGCGCCGTCGGCGCCACCCACGTCACGGTCAACACGATGGGGGCCGGGCTGCCGGGCGTGGACAGCCACCTCGCGGTCCTTCGCGACGTGGCCGGCTCGCTGGCACCGGGGCGGTAGCCCTCGGCCATCGCGCGTCCATGGCTAGTAACTTTCGAGAAGGCGCCTTCTGCCCAAAGGACGTCATTCGCGCAGCTAGCGCTATCGCTACGCCGGAGAGTGGCCATATCATAACAGAGTGAAGTTAGGTGATCTGCCCGGCGAGTCGGCCGAGCCGACCCCGATGGAGGTGCCATGTTGCTGACCCTGTCCAGCGGCATCTTCCGCACGGCCCTGGTCATCATGACCGTGGCGCTTACGTGGATCATCGCCGCCTACGACCGGCGCGACTACGGCGTCCTGCGGATCTTGCGCCACCTGGTCTACGTGGCGACCGCCATGGCGGCACTGCTCCTGGACTGGAGCTGCCTGGCCTACATCCAGACCGAGGATCCCGCCGGCTACACCGCCCCGGCCATCAGCGCCGTCCTCGCGGCCAGCGCCCTGGCCTACCTGCTCGCGCTTCCCGCCAGCCGGCGGGCCGCGGGCGTGCTGCTCGCGCGGGTCCCCGTCCCGGCCGCCGGCATCCGGCCGCCGGCAGCGACGGGCAGGCCGCGCGCAGGACAGCGGGCCGTCGACGGCTGCGTCCGGGCGACCCTCGGCTACCTGGCCGCCGCGGTCCTCGCCGACATGGTCACCGCGATGTTCCCCGCCATCGGCCAGCCCGGCGGCACCGTCGCCCTCGTCGTGGCGGGGGCATCACTGCTCCCGCCCCTGGCCATCCTGGTCCTTGCGCTGCGCGCCATGGCGCCGTCCGGCCCGCCCCCGGACCACCTCGTCCCGCAGCCCGCCAGCCCGCCCCATCACGCCAGCGGCTCCGCCCCGGGCCCAGCCTGATCGCCACCCGTCCTCGGCCGCTGAACGTACCCGCCGGACGCGGCGAGCCAGCCGGGCGCGCCGGTGACCGTAGCCAGCAGCGGCGAGGGCTAGGACCGGCGAACGGGGCAACCTCATGTGGTCGGCTCGTCCCGCCGTCCTGCTGTGGCGGGGAAGCCGTGGGCGATCGCGGGTGATCCATGGGTGAGTGCGGCGGCACCTTGGTTACCTGGCGCGGCTATTTGGCCACGCGGTTTGCCGGCGGATCTCGGGCAGCGGGTGACGCAGGCCGGGGCCGGGTATTGTTCAACCGCTGAAGACGCCCGGGGAGGACGCGGTGACGGGAGCTGGCCGGCTGCGGGTGATGTCGCTGAACCTGCGGGGGCCCGACGACGCCGAGCCGAACCGCTGGCCGGGCCGGCTGCCGGTGGTGGCCGGCCTCCTCCGCGACTGGCTGCCCGACCTGGTGGGAACCCAGGAGGGCCTGTACCCCCGTCTGGAGGACCTGGCGGAGGAGGCGGGCGACCTGGGCTACCGGTGGATCGGCCTGGGCCGCGAGGGCGGGAGCCGCTCGGAGTTCGTGGCGGTCTTCTACCGGCACGACCGGTTCCGGCCGGTGGCATTCGGCCATTTCTGGCTGTCGCGGTCACCGGGAACCGCCGGGTCGGTGCTGGCGGGGGCTTGGCCGGCGATTCCCCGGATGGTGACCTGGGCGCGGTTCCGCGAGCGGGCCACGGGACGTGAGGTCGTGCACGTCAATACCCACCTGGACCACCGCTCGGGCCGGGCCCGCAGGCGCGGCGCCGAAATGATCGCGGCCTTCGTGGCACCGCTGCTCAAGGCAGGTGACCAGGTGATCCTGACCGGCGACTTCAACGCCGCGGCGGTTTCCTCCCGGCCCTACAAGATCCTGACCCGGCTGCTGGCCGACACCTGGCCCGTCGGCGATGCCAGCCGGCCTGCCACGTTCCACGGCTACCGGCACCCGACCTTGCGGCTGGACGGGGAGCGCTGCATCGACTGGATCCTGGCCAGCCCCGGCCTGACCCCCGTGGACGCCCAGGTGCTGGCGGCCACCAAGCCGGGCCCGGGCGGCCCGGTCTACCCCTCCGACCACTGGCCGGTGCTAGCCGACTTGCGGGTAGCGGAGTAGGCCACCACGCCAGCTTCACCCGCCCAGGGGCTTCCGCGGCGCTTACCGTGCTCCGCTGCCGCTGCCGCTGCCGTCCAGGACCCGCACCCTCGTGGCGGCATCATCCGCCTGCCTCGCACGCCGGCCGGGTCGCAGTGGCGGAAGCCCGGATGCGGCCGAGCGCCACCGCCGGTTAAGGTGGTCAGCCGCCGAGCTGGCTGACATCCCAGAGGAAAACGCTGTGGTCTTCGTCGCCGACTGCCAGGGTCCGGCCGTCGGGGCTGAAGGCGAGCCGGGTCCCGCCAGCGCTGGACGCGGCCTGGAGCGGGGGAGTGAGCGGCTGGCCCGCGGTGCTCCACACGTAGGTCGCGTACGGGGGACCGGCCTGCGGCGCGCCCCAGGTGGTGGCGGCCAGGCTGTGGCCGCTCGGGCTGAACGCGATGTCGACCACCACCGCCCCGGGCATGGTGGTGAGGGAAGCGCTCGGGGTGCTGCTGCCCGAGCCAGGACTCCACAGGTAGACGTTGCCGTCGAGATCCCCGGCCGCCAGGGTGCCATCCGGGCCGAAGGCGACGCTGTTCATCGGGTGGCCGCCCGGGTCCGCCAGGGTTCGCGCCAAGGTGGGCTTGGCCGGATCGCGGGTGTCCCACAGGTAGACGTGCCCGTCGGCGTCGGCCGCCGCGAGCAGCCCGGTCACCGGGCTGAAGGCCAGGCGGTACACCAGCGCAGTGCCGGGGCCGGGGATGACGCCAACCTGCCGGTAGGACCTGGTGGACCAGAGGTAGATGTCGCCGTCGCCGTTGCTGTCGGCGGCGAGGAGGGAGCCGTCCGGGCTGAACACGTCGGGGTTGCCGAAGCCATGGCCGTGTGGCTCCTTGAGGGTGGCGACCCGCCGTCCGGTCGCGGTGCTCCACACCGCGATGTCGCCCACGCCGTAGTTGCTGGCCGAGGTGAGCTCGTTGTCGGCCAGGATGGCGTGGCCGGGGCTGAGCGTCACGCCGTAGATCCCGGTGCCGCTCGTCCCGGCGAACGTCTTCACGACCCGCTTGCGGGCCACGTCCCACAGGTAGACGCAGCCGTTGAGGTCGGCCGCGGCGAGCATGGTGCTCGACTCGTACGCGACGCCGTACACTCCCGCGCCCCCGGGGTCCGTGAGGGAGGGCGGGTCGTTGCCGGGGATGGGCGGCGGCGCGCCTGAGCAGGACACCGTGCTGCCCCCCGGGCCGCCGCCAGGCCCGCCGCCCCCGGGATCGCCGCCCCCGGGATCGCCATGGCCCGGGGCCGGGCGTGACGACTGGGAGGGACCCGGTGACGGGGGTGGCGTCGGGCCGGGCTGGTGTTTCGGGCCGGTGCTGCTCGCGGGCGCCGACGACGCGGGCTGGCCCGGGACCGGCGAGGCCGTCGCCGTCGGCGGCGGCGAGGTGCTGGCGGGAGCCGAGGCGGGCGCTGTCGGCGCGGTTGGGGCCGGGTGGGCGGGGGCCTGGGTGGCGGCCGGGCCCGCGCCGGGGCCGTACTTCACGATCGCGGTGGCGGTCCCGCTGGCCGCGATGGTGCCCGCCCGGCTGGAGCCCGGGTCGTTGTAGAAGACGAGGCCGCCCCGGGCGATCAGGTCGAACGGGCCCGCGCCGGTGAGCGCCGGGGCCTGGACCGGGCCGGCCGCCCCGCCGGGGTCGAGTACCCAGACGGCGCCTGTGGTGTAGTCGGGCACGAAGACCCGCCCATTGGCGTCGACGGCGGGGCCGAGGATGCCCCCGCCGAACCCGGCGCTGCGCGGCGCGCTGCAGCCGCCCGTGGCGAATGCGCAAGCCTGGTAGGTGCCGTGGGCGCTGTCGGTGACGATCAGTCCCCGCGCGGCCGTCTCCCCGGAGATCGTGTCGACCGAGAGCGCGGCCCCCGGCCCGCTGAGCGTGAGGCTAGCTCCAGCCGAGCCGTCCGCCCCGATCAGCCAGGCCCGCCGGGCGGCGGCCTGGACGACGACCGGCTCGCCCCCCGCCAGGACGAGCTGTGCGTCGGCGCCAAACGCGCGTGGGCCGAGGCCGGAGGCCGTGGCGGTGAACCAGGCGAGGCGGCCGGTCCCCCGATCGAGGACCCAGGCCCGGCCCGCTGAGTCGAGGACGGCCGGGTCCGCGCTGGCTTCAGCGTCCCCCGGTTCCTCGGGGAACATCACGGCCTGGCGGGCCGTCCGCAGGGTCGCCGCCGTGTAGACGGACAGCACGTCGCCGCTCCCGTCCTCGACATCGGTGGTGGCGGGCCCGGCCAGGAGCCTGGCGGACGCCCCGGCCCCGGCGAGCGCCGCCTGGACCGTCCGCGCCGCGTAGGTTGAGCCGTCGACGCGGGTGAGCCGGCCGGCGGCCGGGTCGAGCGCGTACCCAGCCGTCCCTGACTGCCCGGCCTCCAGCGGTCCGGCGGCCTGCCTGACCTGGATGTTCACCACCGCCTGGCCCGCCACGCCGTCGAGCAGGGTCAGCGCCCCGATCCGGTCGGACGCCACCCAGGCCAGCCCGGAGTCCTGAACCACCCGGGTGAGCGGGTAGGCGTCCCGGGTACCAGTGGCCAGCACCGCGCCCGTCACGGCGGCCGCCAGCACGACGACGGCGACGGCCTGGCCGCGCCGGCTCGCCGCGACCGCCCGCACCGGCCGGGGGAGCGGCAGCCGGAACCTCGCTCGTGTCATCATCGCCTCCTGCGCCGGGGAACGGGGATGCCCCAGTGCCGGGCCCCGTGCACTGCTCGCCACCGCCGGTACAGGGCCTTGGTCAGCTCGCGCTCGTCCTCCCACGCCTGCCGGGCGGCCTCCTCGCCGGGGTCCACGTCCCCGAAGGCGGCGCCGGCGACGGCGGTCGCGAGGCCCGTGAGGTACGGCTCGGCCCGCTCGAGGGCCCGCTCGGGCCGGGAGAGCCGGGCACCGGGCGCCTGGCGGGCCGCCACTGCCGAGGCGGCCTGGTCGGCCAGTTCCCGCACGGTCTGCGAGCCGCCAGTGACCACGCCCGTGTCAGCCAGCCGGTCCAGCATCTCGCCCCAGGCGCCCGCCAGCCGCTGGGCCGGGCTGCCTTGATGACGCCGGCGCCGGCGCCGGCGCCGGATGAACGCGGTCGGGCCGGCCACGGCCAGGACGCCCAGTACCGCCAGGGCGGCCACCGCCAGGGCGGCCGGGAGCCCAGCCGTTGCTGGGCCGGGGCCATGGCCGGCCGTGGGGGCCGGCGCCGAGGGCGGGCTCGCGACTGTCGTGGGCGGCGCCGTCGGCACCGGAGCCGGGGTGCTCGCGTGCCCGGGCGACGGCTGCGGCTGGGCCGACGGGCGGACCGACGGCGCCCCCGGCGCGGTCGCCGCCGCGCTGGCGACGTTGCCGGTGTCGGTCGGGTCGAAGTCGACCCAGCCGTGCCCCGGGAAGTACGCCTGCGCCCACGCGTAGGCGTCGGCCGTGGTGACGGGGTACGTCCGGGTGTCTCCCCGCACCGAGCTGGGAGACGGCAGCCGGTATCCCATGATGACCCGGGCGGGGATGCCCTCGGCCCGCGCGAGCAGGGTGAACGCCGCCGCATGCTGGTCGGCGTACCCGGCCCCTTCCTGCGCGGTGGCCGGCTGGAGCAGTTGCCGGAGCCGGCCGTAGGAGACCCCCGGGGCAGCGTCGGGGGTGACCGGGAGCGCGCGCAGGGATCGCTGGATCGCCTGCAGCCGCGCGTCCGGCGACCGTTGCCCCCGGGTCATCTTCCGGGCGAGCGCGGTGAGCCAGCCCGGCTTGCCCGGCAGCCGCAGGTACGGGGCGACGGCCGGCCCGCTCCCGGCCGCCGCGTCCGCCAGCGGCGCGTGGGCCGGCGGTGCCGTCGTGGTCACGGTGTAGCGCACGCCGGCCAGGCTGGCCGCGTCAGCGACCAGGATCCCCGATCCGGGGTCGAAGCCAACCAGGATGCCAGGGCGCAGGGGCGCGTCGATCCGGGCGGGCCAGCCATCGGCCGGCAGGTACGGTCCGGCCAGCGCGCGGACGGTCACCCGCTCGGTCAGTGGCATCCCGCCCGCGACCGGCGGCCCCGGGGCCAGGACTGGTCCCGAGACCCGGTAGGAGTCGGAGCTGGACCACTGCGTCCCGTCGAAGGAGTCCAGCGCGACCGCCGCGATCAGTGGCGGGGGGTCAGTCGTGCCGGTGATCGCGATGGTGAACAAGGTGGCCGGGTCGGGCTTCCTGACCTGGTCGCGGACCGATGACAGGGGGCTGCGGGCCGAGGGCAGCCGCAGCGGCGCGGCCAGCAGCTGGCGCGGGGTGAACCGCTGCGCCGCGTCGGCCGGGCGGGAGGCCACCGCCGTCAGCAGCCCGATCGCGGTGGCGGCCGCGACCAGCGCGATCCCCGGCGCCAGCGCGCGGGCGAGCGGATGGTGCCCGCGGCGAGCCGCCCGCCCAGCCCGGATCAGGGTGAGGGCGAGCAGGAGGACGGCTAGCGCGCCCGCCTGCAGCAGGTGCGTTGCGGGCTGGTTGGCCGCGAACGCCAGCCCGGTCACCTGCGCGCCGGTCACGATCGCGGCCGGCCCGAGCACGCTGCGGGCCCGCAGCGCGACGGCCACTGACGCGTACCCCGCGACCCAGGTGACGATGACGGGGAACATGAGCATCGGCGGCGAGTCCGGGGCCGGGGCGGCGACCGTGAGCATCGCCGCCCAGCCGCCGGTGAGGGCGTCCCAGCCGGCCCCGGGATCCAGCCCGCCCGACAGCACCGCGAGCTCGGCCGCGACGGCGAGCCCGATGGCGCCCGCGAGGGTGGCGGCCGCCGGGGCCAGCCGTGCCCAGGCGACGACGGTGGCCAGCGCGCAGGCCCCGGCGGCGACCGCGGCCAGCCGGGGCAGGAAGCCCCAGCCGGCGAAGAAGCCGCCGTACAAGACGGCCGTCAGCGCCAGGGCGGTCGCGATGAGCGCGACCTGCGTGGCCGGCCGGGCCACCGGCCCGGGGTTGCCGGCGCCCTCGGGGACCAGCGCCTCGTCCGGTTCTCGCGGGTCGCCGAACTCGCGGACGACCGGGCTGCCGCCCCGCCGGGCCGTTGCCCGCCAGTCGATCAGCGACAGCCGGTCACCCGGCTGGTAGTACCGCAGCGACCGGAACACCACGTCCGCGCCGCGCGGCAGGCCCTGCCAGCGGGCGCGGTCCCGGCCGGGCCGGGGCGGGCGGGGGGAGGGCGGCGGCGCGGCCGGACGGATCGCGACCGCGGCGACCGCGCTGGCCGCCCCGAGGAGCACCAGCTCGGGATAGCCGGCCGCCACGCCCGCGCCGGCGAGGACGGCCGCGGCCGCGCCGAGCTGGACGTTCGCCCGCCGGCTGGTCATCCGACCCGAGCCGCCGGGGTATCGCCTGCCTGCCAGGTGGCGCGGGCTGCCTGCTCAGGCGACGGCACGGGCAGCCGGTCCAGCAGCCGGGCGATGACCGCGGCGGCCGTCACCCCTCGGTCGGCCGCGGCCTCGCTCAGCACCAGCCGGTGCGCGAGCACCGGGACGGCGACCGCCTTGACGTCGTCGGGGGCGGCGTAGGCCCGGCCGGCCGAGGCGGCGTGGGCCTGTGCCGCGAGCGCGAGCGCGAGGGTGGCCCGGGTGCTGACGCCCGTCACGACCTCCGGCGGCTGGCGCTGTCCCCGCCGGGAGCCCGGCCCGGCCGGCCCGGTCCGGGTAGCCGCGACGATGTCCAGCAGGTACCCCTTGACCGAGTCGTCGACGCGGACGTCGCGGACCGCGCTGATCATCGCCTGGACCTGGCCGAGGCTGAGCCGGCGGCCCGGCGGGATCTCGCCCGGCAGGGCCCGCCGGCTCAGCGCCCCGGTGAGCACGTCCATCTCAGCCGCCCGGTCGGGGGTCGTCATGGTGACCTTCATCATGAACCGGTCGATCTGCGCCTCGGGCAGCGGGAAGGTGCCGCGATGGTCGGCCGGGTTCTGCGTCGCGACGCACAGGAACGGCGCGGGCACCGCGCGGGTTTCGCCGTCCACCGTCACCTGCCGCTCGCCCATCACCTCGAGCAGCGCCGACTGCGTGCGCGGGGAGGCCCGGTTGATCTCATCGGCGATGAGGATGTTCGTGAACACCGGCCCCGGCTCGAACTCCGGCTCGGCGCCCTGCCGGTAGACCCGGGACCCGGTCACGTCCGATGGCAGCAGGTCGGGCGTGAACTGGATCCGCTTGTGCCCGGCACCCGTGACCGACTGGGCGATCGCCTTCGCGAGAGAGGTCTTGGCCACGCCGGGCGGTCCCTCGATCAGCAGGTGCCCCTCGGCGAACAGGCAGACCAGCGCGAGCCGTACCACCTGGCCGTTTCCCCGGATGAGCTGCCCGATGCCGGAGGCGAGCTGGTCGAAGCCGGCCTTGAACGTGGTATCCGGCACAGCGCCCTCCTCCGGGGCTAGCGGAGCCAGCTCAGGCTCCACAGGAACGTACTCGCGTTGCCGTCCGCGACGGCGAGGATCTTCCCGTCCGGGCTGACCGCGAGCGGCCCGGTCCCGTCGGTGTCGAAGTCGCGCAGCAGCGGGCCGGCCTGGCGGCCGGTGGCCACGTTCCACACCAGGACAGCGGATGCCTGCGGGCCGCCGGGCACCGTGTTGCTGTCGGCCGCGCCGATGAGGTACTTCCCGCCCGGGACGAACGCGACGGCCTGGACCGGGACGTTGGCCGGGGAGGGGAAGGCCTGGTAGTCGCCGGTCGCGAGCGACCACAGGTCCACCGAGCCGGCCGGGGCCGAGGGCGGGCCAGTGGTGTCGGCGATGGCCAGCGTGCTGCCGCCCGGACCGAAGGCGACCCCGTTGGCCCTGGTGCTGCTCGCGGGCTGCAGCGGGCTCCCGTACGGCCGGCCGGTGGCGACCGTCCACAGGTAAACCTCGCCGTTGGTCGCGGACGCCGCCAGCAGCCCGTTCGAGCTGAACGAAAGCCCGCTGATGTTCTGCCCCGGCGCGTCGGGAATCGAGGTCTCCAGGGCCTTGTCCGTTCCGGTCCGCAGGTCGTACAGGTACACCGCGCCATTGTTGTCGCCCCAGGCAAGGTCCTGGCCGGACGGGCTGAAGGCGACCGGCTCGATCAGGCCGTCGTCGGGATCCTTGACGCTGATGAACGGCTGCGGGGACTTCGCCGGCCGCCAAACGTAGAGGCTGCCGTCGTTATAGCCGTCCGCGGGGTTCTTGGAGTTTTGGCCGGTGCCGGTGCCAACCGCCACCATTGACCCGTCGGGGCTGTAGGCCACTGTCCATAGGGGCTGGTGATTAGGGGCCTGCAGGTCGGACTTATAGCTGCCGCCGGGCGAGGAATAGAAGAACACCCGGCTATTGAGGTCGGCGACCGCGAGGGTTCCCCCGGCCGGATCGAAGGCAACGCCCTGCACCTCCACCTTATTCGTGTCGGTTAGCCGCAGCGGGGCACCAGGCCCCCCCGCGACCGGCGGGGGTGGCGGGCTACTCGGCGGCGGGGCGGACGGCCTCGACGCGGTCGCTGACGGGCGGCCAGGGGGCGCGGCGCTGTGGTTCGGCCCGCACGAGGGGCACGGCGACTGGGCAGTGGCGTGATGATCCTGGTTCCAGGCGTACGCGAATCCCGTTCCAGCGGCCAGGAACATCAGGCTGATGCCGACGGCGAGCGGGATGGTGAAGTGGAGCGTATGCCTCTTCTTCTCCGTGTTCCGCTTGACCCATTCCACGGCCGCCAGGACGCCACACGCGATCACCAGGAGCGCCGCGAAGATGGCGGCCGAAACGAAGGCCGCGCTGAACCCGGTCTTGCCAGTGAAGCCAGTCGCGCCGCCGACCGCGCCGATCGCGCCCGAGGCGACGGCGTACGCCTTCCACAGGCGACCCTGCGGCTTGGTCCCGCTGGAACTTGGGGTGCCAGGAACGTTCGCGTTCGCCGCCATGCCCGTCCTCCCGCCGCCTCACGCTGCTCAACGGCCTTGCTGAGGGAAGAGTTCCGGGCTAAGCCAGAAATACGTTTGATCGCATGCTCGGGCCTAACAATTGAAAGCGATGCTTTCGATACAGGAAGGACCCCCGCCGAAGGCAGGTCCGGCTCGTGGGCGGCCACCGCGAGCGGCACCCGCTGGCTGAGGACCGCGAGCGCCGCCGCCAGCAGGGCGAGCCGCGACTCCACGTCCGCCCAGTGCGGGTCCTCGACCGCGACCACGAGCGGCCGGTCCCGGGACAGGCCGCTCCAGCGCTCGAGCAGTTCCAGCCCGGCCGGGAACGGGGCCGACGCGGCGGCCACCCCGAGCTGGGCGACCACGCCATGCCCTGGCCCGGCACCTGGCCGTCCGGTCGGACGTGGCCGCGATCCTCCCGGGCGCCTCGCGGGTGCTGTGGGAGGACGAGGATTGCGTGGCCTGGATCGAGGTCACGTCACGGTGGCACGACACCGGCTTTCACGATCATGACGGGTCGGCGGTCGGCGTCTACGTGATCGCCGGGGAGGTCGTCGACGAGGGGCTGCCGGTGGGCCGCGCCCGCCGCGAGCGAACCTACGCGGCGGGCGACTCGTTCTCCATTCCCGGCTCGGGCATCCACCGGATGGCCCATGCGGCGGGAGCGGTCACGGTCCACGTGTACTCACCGCCGCTGCGCGCAATCGGCTACTACGAGATCGCGAACGGCCTGCTGCAGCGGATCCCGGGCCCGCCCGACCTGCCGTCGCCGGAGAGCCCGCGGCTGCTGGCCGCCCTTCCCGGCGAGCCGGCTGCGCAACTCGTGCCCTAGGGGCCCGCCCGGGAGCGGGCTGGCGCGGCGGAACAAGCCCGCCCACGGCGGACGTGGCCCCGGCGGGGGCGGGAAGGCCAGCGGCTCACTGCGTGCTCGCGCCGACGGCGGGGTGCGGCAACGGCGGGATGTACCTGGGGTGGTATAGGTGGGGGATGACGTGGGTGGTGAGCTCGGGCAGGAGCAGGACGATAGCGGCTAGCGCGATCAGCACGCCGCCTGCCGTCAGCTTAGAGGCGGCGATGACGCGTCCCGAGTTCAGCCGCAGCCTTCCGTTGCGGACCCGCCAGCCGAGGTACTGGCCGAGCGTGATGGCCACGAGCGCCTGGATGACGATGGCGGCCAGGACATCGCGCATGGGCAGGTAGTAGGCGTTGAAGGCGAGCGTGAAGCCGATGACGAGGTCGTCCACGCTGGTGGCGAGGCCGAGGCCGATGACGGAGAGGCCGTGGCTGGTGACCATCGCCCTGACCTTCCCGGCCTCGTCGTCGTCATCGTCGTCGTTGAGGGCGTCGTCCAGCATCCAGATGCCAATGGCGCCGACGACCAGCGGGACGATGACCGGGTCGACATAGCGGCCGAAGAGGGTCTGCTCGAACACGTCGGCCGCGTGGCCAAGGCTGGCCGCGTGGACCTGGTACGCGTTGGCCGGGGCACCGTCGATGCGCAGGTTGGCGGCCACGCCGGTGAGGTGGGTCAGCGGCGTGGCCAGTGCCATCCCGACCAGCGGCATCCCGGTCTCGAAGGCCATGAGCAGCACGGTGATGCGTATGCGCTGGGCAACGGTCAGGCGCATTTCCCCGAAAACGCCGAAGGAGATGGCGAAGACGTCAAGGCACAAAGGCAGGGTAAATCCCAGCAGTGTGAGCATGCTCCGCCCTTCGTCGCCGCGGGCCGGGCCCTCGAAGGCCGGGACTCATACTTGTATCACCGCGGCCACGGCGGCTGCGGGCTCGTCAGGAGTTCGTAAGGAATCGCGACGTTAGAATTCCGCAATATCAGATCTCCCCGATCTCCCGCGTCCGGCCGCCCGGGCTGCCTTACCCTTTTCCCCGGGACACCCCGGCCAGGGCAGCACGGTGGAGGTGGAGACGATGGAAGTGGATAGCGGAAGCGCCACCGGGCGGCGGTACCGCCCGCGCAGACGGCGCCTGGCGCCCGTCCTGGCCCAGCTCGCCGCGCCCATAGTGCTGGGCCTGCTGGTCGGCGGGGTGCTCGCGTACCAGGCCGGCTCAACCAACAACGCGGTTCAGCCGGTGCCGCTCGGGGCCGTGCCGACCCCGACCCCCGCATGGGTGAAGCCCGCGCCGGCGACAGGCGCGGTGCTGCCGCCGGGCCCCGGGCGGCTCGCGCCCTCGGCAGGGACTCCTTCCGCGCTGCCGAAATCGGCTCCAGCGCAGGCCCGGGCGCCGCAGTGAGGCAGGCGGCGGCCGCTGTCGCGGAAGGCGACGCGGGCGCGGGCGACGCGGGCACTGGCGATGCGGGCCAGCCCGGGCGCGATGTCCCGGAAGCCTGGCGGAATAAGGGCTTCCGGCTGCCGGTAATGGCGATGGCGCTCCTGCTGGCGGCGGGGCTGAGCTTCGCCGTCGGCCGGGTAGCCGGGCTGGGCGACACGGCGGTTCACTCGGCGATTCCCGCGCCGCTGACGGGGGACGACATCTTCGTCGAAAGCCCGGACGGCATTGCCCAGGACAACCTGTCGAACGTCACTGGCCATACGGGCCAGGGCATGGTGCACGTCCTGTCGGGCGCGACCTCGGTCGGGATCGGCCTGGTGCTCACGCAGTCGGGGAAGGTGCTGACCACGTACCAGCCTGCTGCGGGGACGGCGAGCCTGGCGGCGCGGTACGTCTACTCCGGCCAGACGTTCAAGGCGACGGTGATCGGCACGGACCCGGCGGCCGGGCTGGCGCTGCTCCAGATGGAGGGCGGCAACGGGAGGGCGTTCTCGACCGTCACGGTCGGGAACTCCGACACGGTCGTCTCCAGCGCGCTCGCCATCAGGGAGAAGACTTACCACGTCCCGGGCGTGGTCACCGACACGGCCGTCAGCACGACCGGCACCGCGCAGGGGGTGTCCCTCGTGGCTGGCACCCTGACCACCCTGAATGCGACCGTCACCATCGCCGGCCGGACCTGGACCGGGCTGATGGCGTCGACGCTGGCATCCACGCTGCCGCGGGCGCCCGGCGACCCGCTGGCCAACCCCAACGGCCACGTGATTGCCATCATCGTCGGGAGCTCGGGCTCCGGCACCGTCGCCTACGCGATCCCGATCAACACGGCCCTCGCGGCCGCCACGCGGATGGCCGCGGGCGGCTAGGCCGAGTCCGCCTGGCCGTCGTCCCCGCCGCCCGGCCACTAAGGCCGTCCGGGACCGTGACCGGTTACCTCCTCGGCCGCGTAAACCGACTCCGAGAACTCCTCCGCCGCCGCCCGGCACCGCCCTAGCAGAGCGGTCGCCTGCTGGCCGCGCTCGTCGGGGAAGAAGTCACGCGCCTGGATCTTCACTAGCCAGCGGGCGAGCTTCTCCAGGTCCTGCTCGGTCTCTTCCAGCTCGGCGAAGGTGTGCTTGCCGGCCGTGTCCTCCTTGCCGATCTCGGCCAGGAGAGCGGCGCAGCGCTCGGCGTACTCGTCGTACTCCCGGCCCCGGTCGGCCCGGAAGCGCGCCGTGATGACCTCGTCCACGTCCGGCGCAGCCGGAAGGCCCAGCACGAACCCGGTCCCGCCCTGCCGCAACAGCCCGTCCCGCAACTGCTCCAGCAGCTCCGCGTGCCGAGCCGTCGCCGGCAGTACCCACGCGCTGCTGACCAGCGTGGTAGCGCCGGCGGCGCGCAGGCGGCGCCACAGCGTGACCCGGGCGGTGGAGGCCGACCTCGGGAGCTGGGTCAGCAGCAGGAGCCAGCTTGCCGAGCGGCCACCGGAGTCCGTTGACATGCAGCACCCGTTCCACCTCGCGGGCCACGGCAAAACGGGAAAGTCTTACAAGTGGCTTACGGGTAGCGGCAGCACGTGCTTCGTTCCTGGCCGCCGCGAGCCCGCGGTAGTGATATCGCAATTATGCAACACGTCTTACAGTGACCTGCAACACCTATTACAAACGGCAGCCCGGAATCACGTAATCAAATGGATATTGACGGGCTTATCGCGCTCTTTTATGCTGCTCGCAGGCAGTGACGGCCGTCGTCTGATAGTCCCGGCACGATCGGAAGGAAAGAAATGGGCGCTTGGCTCCTACTAGGCACTGACAGCCTGATCGCGTGCATCGCGATCGGGCCGATAATGTCCCGGCGAATGTCCGTGCTCGTGCCGCTCACGCTGCTGTTCGGCCTCGGCGACGGGCTGGGCTACCTGCTCGGGTGCGCCCTGCACTGGTCCTACCCGGACAGCTGGGGGAACCTCGCCCCCACCGTCGTCGCCCTGCTCGGCGCCTACTGGATCGTGGTCGCGATCATCTCCAGGAGGGCGGCCAAGGCGGAAGCGGAAGAGAGCCCCAAGGCCCGGTGGGGCGTGTGGGTCCTTCCCTGGCTGCTGAGCCTGGACAACATCACCTACGGCGCGGTCGACGGGGTTTCCCACAGCGCCTCGATCTACCTCTCCTTCGAGCAGTTCGCGTCCAGCGCCATCCAGGCCGGAGCCGGGCTCGCGATCGGCATCGCGATCGCCTACTCGATCCCCGCCGTGCGGCGCCACATGTGGCTGGCCAACGGGATCGCCGGCGGCCTGATGATCATCGGGGCCGGCGTCATGCACCAGCTCGGCTGACCTTCACCCGGAGGCGGGCGGGAACCCGGCGTGAAACCGGGGCTGTCCCGCAGCGGTGAGCGGGAAGGGGAAGAAGCCCGGAACGGAACAGAAATCCCATAGGTCACAGGACGGCGGGAGTGTGCTGATGACGGCGAACGTGGGCATAAACTTGCGGCCTGGCATATCCCAAGATTGCCCGCCTTACCGTTATCGTCGCGGCACAACGGAGGTCGCCGGTGACTCCGCCCTTCCTGGACAAGCCCCCGCCGCTGGACTTCGGCGACCCGGCGGTCAGGGAACTACGTAGTTTCCTAGCCGGAACCTACACGCGCAGCGCGCAGGTCATCGCGCTGCTGCGCGACGCGGGCGGCGCACCCGAGGACATCACCTGGGACCAGCCCATGAGCCTCGCCTGGTATGAGGTGCTCGACAGCCTGCACCGGCAGGAGACGCTCGGCCAGCTCCTGCAGAACCTGATGACCGGCCGTGACGCGGCTGTCGCCGGGCGGCTGCGGGAGCTCATGGCCGACCAGCCCGTGACCGAGGCGCCCGCCCACGACGTGGCCGACATCCCCGTCCCCGGCCGCCTCGTCGCCAGCGAGGAGCTCATCACCGGCCCGGCCTCGACCCTCCTGGACATCTCGTTCCTCCAGCGCGGCGTCCAGCTGGCGTCGGCGGTGGTCCGGCTGCTCGTCACGCTCGATGGCCAGGCGGTCCACGGGACCGGGTTCTGCATTGGCCCGGACCTGGTGCTGACCAATTACCACGTCCTGTTCGCCAAGTCAGCGGGCCGCCCGCCCGCGACGGCGGTCGAGGCCTGGTTCGGGTACGAGCGCTCGGCCGACGGCACGATCGCCGCGCCCGTCAGCATCCCCGGACGCGCCGAGACGATCGCCGGCGAGGCGACGTACGACTGGGCGGTCATCCGCCTGGCGATGCCCGCGCCGCCGGGGACCGAGGTAATCAGCCTCGCCGGCGCTCCCGCGCCCAAGCTGGACGACCGGGTCTACATCATCCAGCACCCGGCCGGCGGCGTGAAGAAGATCGGAATGATCCACCATGACGTTCACCACGTGGGCGACACCGTGATCCGATACCTGACCGACACCCAGCCGGGATCGTCCGGGTCCCCTGTCTTCAACGAGCAATGGCAGCTCATCGCGCTGCATCACGCGTCCATCGGCTATGTCAACGACCCCATGTCCTGCAATGAGGGCTACCGGATCGAGTACGTGGCCGCCCGGCTCGCGGCCCTCGGAGTGCACTGAGCATGCCGCTGCCCGACAGCCTTGACTTCCCGCTCGCCGACCCGCTGGGCCGCGAGCTACACGACAAGCTGGCCCGGCTCATGGGGCGCAAGGCCGAGCTGATGGCCCGCACCGCCGGCCTGGACACCTCTGACATACCCATGCCGGCCTCCCCCCGCCAGGCCTGGACCAGCGTCCTGGACACGGCCTGGATCACCGGGAGCCTGCCGGCCCTGTTCGCCGCGATCGAGGCGGACCGCGATAGCGCGACGTTCAGGCCGCAGCTCGGGCAGTTCCTGGCCCGCTGGGCGCCCCCGCCTGGTCCGCCTGGCCCGGCCGGCCCGGATGGACCCCCCGAGGTCCAGCCAGCGGCCCGCGCGACCGCGGCGGAAGGGCCCGTGACCGCGGCGGAAGCGCCCGTGACGGCGGCCCCCGGCTCCTTGGTGCATGCGCTGGCCGGCCATACCCACTGGCTGAAGGACCTCGCGTTCAGCCCGGACGGCCAGCGACTGGCCTCCGCGGGCGACGACAGGCAATTGCTGCTCTGGGACGTGGACGCAGGCGAGCTGTACCGGTCGCTGCCAGGTCACGCCGGGCCCGTGCACGCCGTGGCCTACAGCCCCTGCGGGGAGCTGCTCGCCTCGGCGGGCGAGGACGGCGTGGTCCGGTTGTGGAGCGCCGACGGTGCCCTGCTGCACGAGCTGCCGGAGCACGACGGCCCCGTGCGCGCCGTGACGTTCAGCCCGGCCGGGGGACTGCTCGCCACGGCGGGCGCCGACCGCGTCGTCCGCCTGTGGGACGTGGCGACCAGGAAGACACTGCATGAGCTGAGCGAGCACACGAGCGACGTGTACGGCGTCGCGTTCAGCCCGGACGGGGCTCAGCTCGCCTCGGCCGGCGCGGACCGGACGGTGCGGTTGTGGGACGTCCCGGCCGGCAGCCTGCGCTACAGCCTCAATGGCCACGCGGGCCGTGTCTCCTGCGCCGTCTTCAGCCCCGCCGAGCAGCTGCTGGTCTCGGTCGACTGCCTGGATGAGTCCTTGCGGGCGTGGAATCCCGAGACCGGAAACGAGATTCACGTCCCCCGCACCGACGCTCATGGCATCCGTGACGTCGAGTTTAGCCAGGATGGCGCCCTCATCGCAGGCCTCGGCGATGGCCGAATTGAGTTCCGCCGCACCCTAGGATCCCCGATGCGCGCAGTCGATGCGCATCAGGGGGCAGTGAGCTGCCTGGCCTATAGCCCGGGCCGGCGGCTGCTGGCGTCCGGGGGCGGCCGGGATCATTTGGTCAAGATCTGGTCAGAGGTTATTCCGGCGCGTTAGGCGGTCACGTGGCCCGCGTCCTCGCTGGCCACGCGTGATCCTCGCGTCCCGGCGGCCCCCTGGTTCGCGCGCTACCTGATTGGCTAGTGGTAATGGGCGGCAGGCGCGGGGCGTGATTGCGATTCACCGGCGATACCATCCTGATATTCGACCCTATGGCAAAGCGGCCTAGAGCGGGATACTATGCGTGCAAGAAGGCGTGCGTCCGAAATTGCTCATCACGCGGGGCGGGGGATCGCGTGGTGGTGCCTGGCACGGGATTGATGCAGGTCGCGCGGCTTCCTCGGTGCACGGGGCGGGGCATCGATGGGCGAATGTGGGGGTAGCGTGTGCAGCTGTTTCTCAGCTATGCGGACGAGGACATTCGCGCGGCCGAAGGGGTCGCCCGCTGGTTTCAGGGGCAAGGGCATGAAGTAATCCCCGGGGGCAGGGGGGATGCTGGGGCCGATGATCCGGGGGGCAGCCTGGAGAACTCGATCAGCCGTGCGGATGCGTTCCTGGCCCTGATGACCCCGGCCTTCCTGGCCTCGCCCGCCTGCCGTCGGGAGCGGGAGGTGGCCTTGCTGCGCGAGAGCCGGCGCGCTGAGGGCCAGCCCCAGTTCGTTCACGTGCTTGAGGCCCAGCCGACGCCGTATCACGAGGCGGGTGCGCTCCGCGCCCGCCGGTGGTACGACATGACCGAGCCCCGGCGGGACGCCGCCCTTTCCGGGCTCTTGCTCATCCTGCTCGCGGCGGCCGGGAGCGGCCGGCACGCCGAGGACTCCGCCCCGCCCGAGCCCCCGAAGTTCCGCAATCGAGAAGAAGAGCTCGACGACATCGTGGAGGGCCTGACCAGCGACGGGGGCATTCACTTCTGGCGGGTGACTGCCCAGCCGCGGCTCGGCAAGAGCTGGTTTCTCGACCAGATCGGCATTCGCCTATTGCGCCACCCGCTCGTCCCCTGGACGGTGAAGCTAGTCGACGTGAGCGAGAAGCCCCCAGAGGTCCGGACGAGCGCGGAGGCGCTGCTGGGGATGCTGTTCGGCATTGGCGAGATGGCATCCGTCACGCAGGAGACCATCCTGGCGATAGCCCGCCGCGTCATCCGAGGACGGCGGCCGCACCTGTGCCTGCTCGATGGCGTCGAGCTGCTGGACAAGGAGACGAGTGTCGCCCTGCGCGGGTACCTGAGCAGGATCTACCTGGCCTTGGACAAGGGCGAGTACAAGGGAATCCGGCTCAGCGTGATCGTGGCGAGCCGCGGTGAGGGCGACCGGTGGGCCGGAATCAGCCCGAGCCCGCGCCTGCGGCCATGCCCGCTGTCGGAGTTCAAGCCCGAAATCGTCGAGGAAGCGCTCACCGAGGTCCTGTCCCGCCTGGGCCGCTCGGCCGACGACTCCCGCGAGCTGAAGCGGCAGACAGGGCGGCTGCATCAGCTCAGCGAGGGGCTGCCGGTCCTGCTCTACCGCTACCTGTGCTGGATTCACGAGGATCTCGGGATCGGCCTGGACAGCCTCCACCAGCAGTTCGACGCGATCACGCAGCCTTACATCGAGCAGGAGCTGCTCATGCCGGGCAGCTTGCTCGACCCCGGCGTGGCCGCGACCGGCCTCAAGCGCCAGGTCGTGAAGGACGCCATCCGCGCGCTCGTCCCGTACCGGGTCATCTCGCGAGCCCACCTGAACCAGCACCTGGGGAGGAACGGCGCCCTGCTGCCCGCTCTGGCCGAGCTGCACTGGAGCACTGACAAGCTCTGGCAGGAGGTCAGCCGCACTGACTTGTTCTGCGTGCCGCAGCCGGAGATATGGGACGTGATCTACCCGCCAGTGCGGCGGTTGCTGTGCCGGTACTGGTATCCCGGCGAGGACAGCCAGCTGGAGCTGCATCGCGAGGCCGAGGAGTTCGTCCGTGCCTGGGCGGGAGGGGTCGTGGGCTCGGACCAGGCGGTGCCGTTGGCCGAGATCCTCTGGCACCGGTCCCAGGTCCTGCGGCTCAGCCACGCGGCCAGCACCGGGGACCGGCTCGCCGAGCTCACCCGGAAGCTCACGCTCGGCTTGGTCGAAAGCGAGACCTACCCCCTGGACAGGCTGCGCGAGCTGGCCGCGAACCGGGTCGCGGCCGATGCGGAGCTGGCCATCGTACTGGCCGACTTGAGCGTTCCCGTTGACCGCCTGACTGACGTCATCGTGATGCCCTAGGAGTGATGATGGTTCCCGACTCGCCCTACCCTCGTACCATTGAGCGCCCCGAGGAGATGCAAGTCAGGCGCGTGCTGGACCAGGTGCGCGAGGATCACCGCAGCCGGGCGGTCCTGCTGCACGGCACCGGTGGCGTCGGGAAGACCTCGCTGGTGCGACGCCTGGCCGACGAGAGCGGTGACGACCCGGCGGTGAAGTGGATCACGCCGATCGATGTAGACGACTACCGTTTCTGGCTCCTGTCCAACCTGGAGCGGCGGATCGCGAACACCCTTGATCCCGGTGACCACTACTTCCGCCCGTACAAGGATAAGCTCGCGCGGATTCCCGACTACGCGCATGAGAACATCAGCCGGGAGACCATCACCAGCCACTTCGGCCGGGTCAAGGAGAGCTTCGCGGAATGCTACAACAATTACGCGCAGGCGAAGCGCAAGACGATCGTCATCGTCTTCGACACGGTGGAGACCATCCGCGACACGAACCTCGTGTCCACGCTCACGCAGTGGATGAAGGCACTCCCCGCGCACACCCTCTTCATCCTCTCTGGGCGCCCGGTCGGCGCGGAGCAGGGCCAGGACGGGGACGCGGAGGGCGTTGACCCCATCGAGGCAGAGCTTGACACCCTGTACCGGCCCATTCCCGTCACCACGGTCCGGGTGGAGAGCCTGGAGGAGTCCGCCTCGCGTAGCTACATCGGCCAGAGCGGAGTCTCGGCCGACCTCACCGAGGATGAGGAGAAGAAGCTTGTATTCCTCACCCGCGGGCAGCCGCTGTGGCTCGCCATCGCGATCGACTACCTCACCTCGATTGGCATTCCCGAGGAAGCCGAGGCGAACTCGCTCGAGTACATTAAGCAGCATATTCCGTACGGTCACGACATGAGCCGGGACGGGGTACGGCTTTACCAGGATTTCTTGCGCCGCCTCGTCGTGCCCTACCGCAAGTCTGACTTCTGGCATGAGGCCATCCGGCGCCTGGCCGTGGTGCGGCAGCCAGTCGACCAGACGGTCTGGAAAGAGCTGATGAAGGACCTCGCGCCCCCGGACGACGTTCCGGGCCTGGACGCGGCCTGGGACAAGCTCGTCGGCATCCCCTGGATCCGGCGGCGCGGCAATGGCAAGTTCGTCACCCTGCACGACGCGGTGGCCGAGGCGTTCGCCGACCGGGTGTTCCCGTTCCACGACCAGGACCGGCAGTGGCGTCGCCGGATCTGGCTGCGGGCGCTGGACATTTACGGCGATCTCGTCGCGGGCAAGGAGGAGTTCCTGCGGAGCGAGCGGGCCTACCTGGACGCCCGGCGGCGCACCGGCGCGCAGGACGCCGGCGACATCATTGAGCTGTCGCTGTCGGTGGACAGCGCGACGCGCGAGCTTGACCAGCTGAAGTCAATCGGCCTGTACTACCTGTTCCTCACGGACTTCGAAAAGGGCTGCCAGCGGCTCCTGGAGTACTTCGAGCAGGCAGCCAAGGAGCGCGACGTCTTCCTGCAGGACCTGCTAGTGCTCTACCTCCAGCGGTTCCTGCCCGGCGGGACCCCGGCGGGCGCGTTCGCGGACGTCATCAAGGAGAAGCTGGACGAGTTCCACGCGTGGCTGACCGACGTGCGGCCCGACTACTACGTGGCGATCGGGCTCATGCTGGCCCGCTACTACATCGACTCGTCCCAGGCCGAGGCGGCCATGAAGGTACTCGATGAAGTCCCGGTCTCGGCCGCCCGGCCCGAGGACCGCTATCGCATGAACATCTTGCGCGGCAATGCGTGCCTGCGCATGCCGAATAAGGCGGCAGACGGCGAAAGGCATTTCAACGGGGCGCTCACGGTGGCCAAGAGCCTGCCCGGAGTGAGCCAGGAAACACTCGTCGCGGAAGCCTTGAAAGAGCGCGGCTATTACTATCGAAACGTCGGTGACTGGGGCAAGGCGAACGATTCATACAAGGAAGCGGCGACCGCCATCGCCGCGCTCGCGTCGCCGGGAGGGCGACCCGAGGCATTTGACGAGAGCGGCTCCATTCAGGCTAACTGGGCGTACGTCAAAGGGCTGGGCGGTGACTTTGGCGAGGCATTGGCCCTCGTGGACACGGCCGTGGCAACCCGGCGCAAGTTCGGCGGCCCGGCGGCGGAGGGAATGACCTGGAGCGTCTACGGCGAGATCTACCGGTACTCGCGCCAGTTCGAGCGGGCGTGGGGGGCGTATGCCACCGCCGAGGCCCTGCTGGAGGGGAACTCCAACTGGAGCTGGCTCGGGCTGATCCGCCAGCAGCAGGCCATCTGCCTCTACCAGGCCTGGCAGGCGGAGGTGCTCCTGGTCGAGGGGCCCGAACCGCTGGCGGAGGCCAAGAGGCTCATCGGCAGCGCCCTCGATATCTGCCTGCAGCACTCAATCCGGGGGTATCCGTCCGCCCTGAACCGGGCAGGGCGGATTTACGGGCACGACGAGCCGGACGCGGGGCTGGAGTACCTGAAGCGCGGCATCGACGAAGCCCGGCGCCTGTCCGACAACTGGTTCCTGCTGGCCAACCTGGTGGAGTACGTGGAGCTCAGCTACCGGACCTGGCAGGCTACCGGTGAGCCGGAGTATCGAGAAAATGTCGCCCAGCGGGCGAGTCAGCTTAATGAAGTAGCCAGCGGGCCGGGTTTTCGTGACCTGGTCGGGCGGTGGCAGCTCCTCCAAGGGCACCTCGCGATAGAAGATTATCAATCTAGCGGCAGCGCGGAATATCTAAGGGGGGCGCTCGAGAACTACAAGTCAGGGTTCGGCGAGCTTGCCCGAGGGCCCGTTGCTTCTTCTGGCGCGGTCCTGCTCCCGGCTGAGTTCGAGAAGTTCGAGCAGCTCTTGCGTGAACTGCCGCCGGAGACTCAGGCCGACTGGCAGAATCAGCTGATGGCGGCGTGGGCCGGCTTGCATCACGGAGCGGCGCCGTTGCTCGCGCGTCTTCAGGGAACACTCGCGCGCATTGAAGACCTGTAGCTGCCACCAGTCCCTGCAGGCGGGGGCCGACGCCGAGGAAGGCGTATGAGATGAGTTCTGCGGGAGCGATGCGCCATGCCCTGGCGCTCTCTCGATATGATCTGCCTGATAATGTAGACCTATTGGTTTATAATTGTGAGGATTGCGCTTGTCCGGTTAGCGGTGATGAGGGATTGCGGCGGAATGTGCTGCCTCCGTTGCCGCCGGCATCCAGGGAAAGCCTCTGGGCATGCGCCGAAGGCGTGGTCGAGCAGCCGGTTGACGGGGAGTACCGAATCCTGTTCAATCCCCGCGGCAGTTGCGGCGCCGTCGTCGTCAACGAGCCCGCCTACCGGCTGTACCGCAGCTTCCGCCGTCCCGCTGCCCCGGCCGCCGTCCTGGCCGGGCTCGCCGAGGTCGAGGCAGAGGAGGCGTTCCAGCGCCTGGGGCGGCTCCAGATCCTGCATCCGGCCGGGGAGCCTCCCGCCCTCGGGCTGGCCGAGAGCCAGGTGCTCACGGCGTGGCTCCACGTCACCAACGGGTGCAACCTGCGCTGCCCCTACTGCTACATCCACAAGTCGTCGGCGGCGATGGACGAGCCGACCGGGCGGGCGGCCGTCGCGGCCGTGGTGCGCTCCGCCGTCACGCACGGGCTTTCCGGGGTCAAGCTCAAGTACGCCGGCGGCGAGGCCACGCTCAACCACCGGCTCGTGCGGACGCTGCACGCCTACGCCCGCGAGCTCACCGCCGAGGCCGGGCTGGACCTGCAGGCGAGCCTGCTCACCAACGGCACCCGGCTGCCGGCCAGCCTGGCCCAGTTCTGCTCGGCCGAGGGCATCCGGATCATGATCTCCCTGGACGGGCTGGGGGAGCAGAACGACGCCCAGCGGCCGTTCGCGAACGGCAAGCCATCCTCGCCGCTCGTCCACGCGACAATAGCCCGGCTCCTGGAACTGGGGCACGCCCCGCACCTGTCGATCACGATCACCGGGCGGAACACCACCGGCGTGGCCGAGGTCGTCCGGTTCGCGCTGGAGCGCGGGCTGACCTTCAGCCTCAACCTGTTCCGCGACAACGAGTGCGCGGCGAGCTTCGATGACTTGCGCTATGAGGACGGCCAGATGATCGAGGGGATGCTCGCCGCGTTCCGCGCGATCGAGGGCGACCTTCCGCGCTGGAGCGTCCTGGGCGCCGTGCTCGACCGCGGGCAGCTGATCCAGCCGCGGCAGCGGTCCTGCGGGGTGGGGCAGGACTACGTGGTCATCGATCAGGACGGGCGCGTCGCCCAGTGCCACATGGAGATCGAGCAAACGCTGGGCGACGTGTTCCGGGACGACCCGCTGGCGCTGGTCCGGCAGGACACGCACACGGTCCTGAACCTCCTCGTGGACGAGAAGGAAGGCTGCCGGGACTGCACCTGGCGCTACTGGTGCTCCGGCGGCTGCTCGGCGGCCACGTTCCGCGCGACCGGCCGGTTCGACGTGAAGTCCCCGAACTGCAACATCTACCAGGCCATATACCCTCAGGCGCTGCGGCTGGAGGGCCTTCGCCTCCTGAAGTACGCCGGGCAGCACTAGAGGCCAGGCGGCGAGGGTCGGCCCCCTGGCCGGTCGCGCCACTAGCCCGGCCCATATTTCCGACTATGCCTATAGATATTGACGAGAGTTAGCCAGGCGGCTATCGTGGCAGGGCGCGGAAGGAAGTTCATGGTGACTGCCTCGAACGAACGCCTGCACCTGGCGGTGGCGCTGGACGGCGCGGGCTGGCACCCGGCCGCCTGGCGGGAGGCCGGCGCCCAGCCAGGCGAGCTCCTGCGGCCGGGCTACTGGGTCGACCTGGCCCGGCAGGCCGAGCGCGGCCTGCTCGACTTCCTCACGATCGAAGACGGGCTCAGCCTGCAGTCCGACGACCGGCTGCGCCCCGACCAGCGCACCGACCGGGTCCGCGGCCGCCTGGACGCGGTGCTGATCGCAGCCCGGATCGGCCCCGCGACCCGGCACATAGGGCTGATGCCGACCGCGGTCACCACCCATACCGAGCCCTTCCACCTGTCCAAGGCGATCGCCACCCTCGACTACGTAGCCAGCGGCCGGGCGGGCGTGCGCGTCCAGGTCGACCGGCGTCCCGGCCCGGCGGCGCACTTCGGGCGGCGCGACGTCGGGGAGCCCGCAGACGCTGGCATCCTCGCCGCGCACTTCGAGGAGGCGGCCGACTACGTCGAGGTGCTGCGGCGGCTGTGGGACAGCTGGGAGGACGACGCGGAGATCCGGGACGTGGCCACCGGGCGGTTCATCGACCGCGACAAGCTCCACTACATCGACTTCACCGGCCGCTGGTTCTCGGTCAAGGGGCCCTCGATCACCCCCCGCCCGCCGCAGGGCCAGCCGGTGGTCGCCGCCCTCGGCCACGCCAGCGTCCCGTACCAGCTGATCGCCCGGTCGGCGGACGTCGGCTTCGTGACCCCGCGTGACCGCGCCCAGGCCGACGCGATCGTGGCCGAGATCCGGGCTGCCCAGCGTGATGCCGGGCGGGACGAGGTCCGCCTGCTGGCCGACATCGTGGTGTTCCTCGACGACAGCGCCGCCGCCGCCCGCGCCCGCCGCGATCGCCTGGACGAGCGGGCCGGGACCCGGTTCACCAGCGACGCCCTCGTATTCACCGGCACCGCCGCCGAGCTGGCCGACCTGCTGCTGGACTGGCAGGCGGCCGGGCTGACCGGGTTCCGGCTCCGGCCGGCGACGCTGCCGCACGACCTGGCCCAGGTAACCGGCGCGCTGGTGCCCGAGCTGCAACGGCGGGGCGCGTTCCGGACCGCCTACCCGGAAGCCGGCTGGGCGGGCACCCTGCGCGGGCTGCTCGGCCTGCCCCGCCCGGACAACCGGTACCGCCGGCAGCCCGCGGAAGGACAGCGATTCTAGTGAGCAAGCCGGTCAAGCAGGTCCACCTCGCCGCCCACTTCCCGGGCGTGAACAACACGACCGTGTGGAGCGACCCGGCGTCGGGCAGCCACATCGAGTTCGACTCGTTCCGGCGGTTCGCCCAGGTCGCCGAGCGGGGCAGGTTCGACTTCCTGTTCCTGGCCGAGGGGCTGCGGCTGCGGGAGCAGAACGGCCAGGTCTACGACCTCGACGTGGTCGGCCGCCCGGACACGTTCACGATCCTGGCCGCCCTCGCCGCCGTGACCGAGCACCTGGGCCTGACCGGGACGATCAACTCCACCTTCAACGAGCCGTACGAGGTTGCCCGCCAGTTCGCCTCGCTCGACCACCTGTCCGGCGGCCGGGCGGCCTGGAACGTGGTCACCAGCTGGGATGCGTTCACCGGGGACAACTTCCGGCGCGGCGGCTACCTGGCCCAGGGCGACCGCTACGACCGGGCGCGGACGTTCCTGGGCACCGCGACCGAGCTGTGGGGCTCCTGGGCCGGCGACGAGATCATCGCCGACGCGGCGTCCGGCCAGTTCCTGCGCGCCCCGGGGCCGGGCGCGTTCGCGCACCACGACCGGTTCTTCGACATCGAGGGGCACTTCAACGTCCCCCGCTCGCCGCAGGGGCGCCCGGTGATCTTCCAGGCCGGGGACTCCGACGAGGGCCGCGACTTCGCCGCCGCCTCGGCCGACGCGATCTTCTCCCGCCACGCCACCCTGGCGGACGGGCAGCCGTTCTACGCCGACGTCAAGGGCCGCCTCGAGCGCTTCGGCCGCAGCCGCGACGAGCTGCTGATCCTGCCCGCCGCGACGTTCGTGCTCGGGGACACCGACGCCGAGGCGGCCGACATCGCCCGCGAGGTCCGCCGCGCCCAGGTGTCGCCCGCGACCGCGCTGCGGTTCATCGAGCAGCTGTGGAACCAGGAGCTGCCCGGCTTCGACGTCGACGGGCCGCTGCCGGCGTTCGACCCGGTCATCGGCGACGCCCTCGTCTCCCAGGGCCGCGCCAGCGTGCGCCAGTTCGCCAAGGACCCGCTGGCCCTGGCCGCGCAGTGGCGCGCCCGGGCGGAAGCCGGGCACCTGTCGGCCCGCGAGGTCGTGATCGAGGTGACCGGGCGCCAGTCGTTCATCGGCTCCCCGCAGACGATCGCGGCCACGATCAACGACTACGTCCAGGCCGACGCGGCCGACGGCTACATCCTGGTGCCGCACATCACCCCGGACGGCCTCGGCCCGTTCGTGGACCGGGTCGTTCCGTTGCTGCAGGAGCTGGGCACGTTCAGGGCCGACTACGACGGGACGACCCTGCGGGACAACCTCGGCCTCGCTCCGCTCACCCGCCCGAGCCGGGTACGGGAAGGAAGCACCGCATGACGAGCACCCCGCTGGCGGTCCTGGACCTCATGCCGATCTCGTCCGGGTCGACGGCGGCCCAGGCGCTGCGTAACAGCCTGGACCTCGCCCGGCAGGCCGAGCGCCTGGGCTATGCCCGTTACTGGTTCGCCGAGCATCACCTGAACCCAGGGGTCGCGGGCACCTCGCCCGCCGTCGCGCTCGCGCTCACGGCCGCCGCGACCACGACCATCCGGCTCGGGTCGGGCGCCGTCCAGATGGGGCACCGCACCGCCCTGGCCACCGTGGAGGAGTTCGGCCTGCTCGACACCGCTGACCCGGGGCGCCTCGACCTCGGCCTGGGCCGCTCCAGCGGCCGCCCGAGCGCCGACAGCGCCCGGGTGCGGGCCCCTGCCCGGGCGGCCGCGGGCGGGCACGGGCCGAACGGGCTGCTGATCCCGCCCCGGTTCTCGCCCGAGAGCCTGCTGAAGTCGCCCCGGCTGGCGCTGCAACGGCGCCTGCTGCACCTGCCCGGCGCCGAGGCGCAGGACTACGCCGAGCAGGTCAGCGACATCCTGGCGCTGATCGCCGGCACCTACCGTGACCCCGACGGGCAGGAGGCGCACGTGGTGCCGGGCGAGGGCGCCGCGCTGCAGGTCTGGGTCCTTGGCAGCAGCGGCGGCGAGAGCGCCAGCGTCGCGGGCCAGCGGGGCCTCCGGTTCGCCGCCAACTACCACGTCAGCCCGGCCACGGTGCTGGAGGCGGTCGACGGCTACCGGGCCGCGTTCCGGCCCTCGGCCGAGCTCGACCGCCCGTACGTCAGCGTCTCGGCCGACGTGGTCGTCGCCCCGACCGAGGCGGGGGCCCGCGAGCTGGCCACCGGGTACGGGCTGTGGGTGCGCAGCATCCGCACCGCCGAGGGCGCCATCGAGTTCCCCACCCCCGAGCAGGCCCGTCGCCACCCGTGGACCGCCGATGACCAGGCCCTGGTCGAGGACCGGGTCGCCACCCAGTTCGTGGGCACGCCGGGCCAGGTCGCGGGCCACCTCGAACGGCTGCGCGACGCCACCGGGGCGGACGAGCTGATCGTCACCACGATCACCCACGACCACGCCGACCGCGTCCGCTCCTACGCCCTGCTCGCCCGGGAGTGGGCCCGGCGAGGTCGCCCGGCCGGGGAGGGCAGGGGCGTGGGCTAGGCCGCCTCCTCGATCGCCTGCGCGAACTGGGCCTGGTACAGGCGCGCGTAGGCGCCGTTCGCCGCCAGCAGCGCGGCGTGGGTCCCCTGCTCGACGATGTGCCCGTCCTCCATCACCAGGATCACGTCGGCGTCGCGGATGGTGGACAGGCGGTGGGCGATCACGAAGCTGGTCCGGCCCTGGCGCAGGGAGGCCATCGCGTGCTGGATGAGCACCTCGGTCCGGGTGTCGACCGAGCTCGTCGCCTCGTCGAGGATGAGCACCGCGGGCCGCGCGAGGAAGGCGCGGGCGATGGTGATCAGCTGCCGTTCCCCCGCGCTGACGTTCGCGGCCTCGTCGTCCAGCACGGTGTCGTAGCCGTCGGGCAGCGTCCGCACGAACCGGTCCACGTAGGTCGCCCTGGCCGCCTCGACGACCTGCTCATGACTGGCGCCGGACGAGCCGTAGGCGATGTTGTCCTCGATCGTGCCGCCGAACAGCCAGGCGTCCTGCAGCACCATGCCGGTCAGGCCCCGGAGCTCCGCGCGGCTCATCCGCGCGGTGTCCACGCCGTCGAGCAAGATCGTGCCCGAGTCGATCTCGTAGAACCGCATCAAGAGGTTGACCAGCGTCGTCTTGCCCGCCCCGGTCGGCCCCACGATGGCCACGGTCTGCCCTGGCTCCACGGTGAGCGAGACGTGCTCGATCAGCGGCCGGTCCGGCGCGTACCGGAACGACACGTCGTCGAACACGACCCGTCCCCGCACGGCGGCGGGCCGGGCGGGGACGGCCGCGTCGGGCGCCTGCTCCTCGGCGTCGAGCAGGGCGAACACGCGCTCGGCGGACGCGACGCTCGACTGCAGCAGGTTCGCCATGCTGGCGACCTGGGTCAGCGGCTGGCTGAACTGCCGTGAGTACTGGATGAACGCCGTCACCGCGCCGAGGGAGAGCGAGCCGCCCGCGATCAGCAGGCCGCCCACGACGGCCACGAGGACGTAGTTCAGGTTCGACATGAACATCATGACCGGCTGGATCGTGCCGGAGATGAACTGCGCCCGGTAGCTGGCCCGGTAGAGCGCCTCGTTCTGCTCGGTGAAGGCCTTCATCGCCTCCTCCCGCTGGCCGAACGCGGTCACCAGCGCGTGCCCGGTGTACATCTCCTCGACGTGGCCGTTCAGCCGGCCGGTGTACTTCCACTGGTCGATGAACTGCGGCTGGGCCCGCTTGGCGATCGCGCGCATCGCGATCGTGGAGGCGGGGACGGTCACGAGCGCGATCAGCGCCAGTTGCCAGGAGACGATGAACATCAGCGCCAGCACGCCGACGATCGTCAGCAGCGAGGTGACCAGCTGGCTCAGCGTCTGCTGAACCGACTGCTGCAGGTTGTCGATGTCGTTGGTGACGCGGCTGAGGATCTCGCCCCGCGATTGCCGGTCGAAGTAGCTCAGCGGCAGCCGGGACAGCTTGGCCTGCACCTGCTGGCGGAGCCCGAGCACCGCCCGCTGGACGACGGTCGCGGTCAGCCGGCCCTGGAACAGCGCGCAGGCCGCGGCGCCGACGTTGAGCGCGAGCACGACGACCACGATCTGGGTCACGTGCCCGAAGTCCACGCCGTGGTGGTCCTCGTAGCCGGCGAAGACGAGGTTGATCGCCTCGCCGAGCAACCGGGGCGCGAGCACTGACAGCGTCACGCTGGCGACCGCGAGGACCAGCGCCACGGTCACCAGCAGGCGATAGGGGCGCAGCAGGGCCAGCAGCCGCCGGCCCGATCCACGGAAGTCCAGCGCCTTCTCGGTGGACATCCCGCTCATGAACCGGGCGGGCCCGCGGGCCGCCGCGCCCGGGCCGGGACCGCGTGCGGGCGTCGCCCGTTCCTCGCTGGCTCCAGTGCTCACGCGGCCGCCTCCTGCTCAGTCAGCTGGGAGAGCACGATCTCCCGGTACGTTTGGCTCGACTCCATCAGCTCGCCATGGGTGCCGCGGGCCACGATCTTGCCCGCGTCCAGGACCAGGATCTGGTCGGCGTTCCGGATGGTGGCGACCCGCTGCGCGACGATGATCATGGTCGCGTCGGTTACCTCGGACGCGAGCGCGGCCCGCAGCCGGGAGTCGGTCGCGTAGTCGAGCGCCGAGAACGAGTCGTCGAACACGTAGACCTGCGGCTTGTGCACCAGCGCGCGGGCGATCGCCAGGCGCTGCCGCTGGCCGCCCGACACGTTGGTGCCGCCCTGGGCGACCGGCGAGTCCAGCCCGCCCGGCATCCGCTCGACGAAGTCGCGGGCCTGCGCGATCTCCAGCGCGTGCCACAGGTCCGCGTCGGTGGCGAGCTGGTTGCCGTACCTCAGGTTCGTCGCCACCGTTCCGGAGAACAGGTACGGCCGCTGCGGGACCAGCCCGACCGCCGCCGATAGCTGCGCCGGGTCGAGCTCCCGGACGTCCACGCCGCCCACCAGGAGGGAGCCGGCCGTCACGTCGATCAGCCGCGGGATGAGGTTGACCAGCGTGGTCTTGCCGCTGCCGGTGCCGCCGATGATCGCCGTGCTCTGCCCTGGCCGCGCGGTCAGGCTGATGTCCCGCAGCACCGCCTGCTCGGCCCCTGGGTAGCAGAACTCGACGTTCCGCAGCTCAAGCCGTCCGGGCTCCGGGCCCGCGGGCAGCGGGCTGGCCGGCACGGTGATGTCGGGCACGGTGTCGATGACCTCCATGATCCGCTCGGCGCTGACCTCCGCCCGCGGCACCAGCATGAACATGAACGTCGCCATCATCACCGCGAGCAGGATCTGCGCCAGGTAGGTGATGAACGCGGTGAGCGACCCGATCTGCATGGTGCCGTCCGCGACCAGGTGCCCCCCGAACCACACCACGGCGGTGGTGGACAGGTTCAGCACGAGCAGCACGGACGGGAACATCAGCGCCATCAGCTTGCCCGCGCCCAGCGAGACGTCGAACAGCCGCGTGCTGGCGGTCCCGAACCGATCGCGCTCCTGGGGGTCACGCACGAACGCGCGGATCACCCGGACGCCAGTGATCTGCTCCCGCAGTACCTGGTTAATGGTGTCCAGGCGCTCTTGCATCTGGCGGAAAAGCGGCCGCATCCGGGCGATGATCAGCGTCAGGATGACGCCCAGGAGCGGCACCGCGACCAGCAGCAGGGACGACAGCGGCACGTCCTGGTTCAAGGCGAGGACGATCCCGCCGATGCACATGATCGGCGCCGACAGCAGCAGGGTGAACGTCATGATGGCAAGCATCTGGACCTGCTGGACGTCGTTGGTGGTCCTGGTGATCAGCGACGCGGTGCCAAGCTGGTTCACCTCCCGGTCCGAGAACATGAGCACCCGGCTGAAGATCCCCTCCCGGACGTCGCGGCCGAGGCCCATGGCGGCTTGCGCGCCGAAGAACACCGCGCCGATCGCGCACAGGATCTGCGCGAGCGTGATCGCGAGCATGACGCCGCCCACTACCAGGATGTAATGAGTGTTGTGAAAGATCACGCCGTTGTCGATGATGTCGGCGTTCAGCGTTGGCAGGTACAGCGTGGCCAGCGTCTGCGCCAACTGCAGGATCAAGACGAACGCGAGCGGCTTGCGGTAACGGCGCAGGTAAGTGCGCAGCAGGCGGATCAGCACGAGACCTATCACCTTTCGTGGGGGCCAGCAAACCTTACCGGATTGCCTCCCGGCCAGGCCGCGGTGAACTGGCGCCGGCCAGGAATTGCGCCCGGGGCGGCGGGCCTACAGTACGAACGTGCTGACCACGGGCCCGGGCGACGCGGACGAGCGGCCGGGTGATCCCCGCGACCCGCTCGGCCGGCGGCGCGGCGCACGCCTGCCAGGCCGCCCATACGCCGCCGACCCGACCATGGAAACCATCCGGGTGATCGCCGGCCCGGTTCAGCCCGACGTGACCTGGTAGCCCGGCGCCTGGTAGCCCGCTGTCATCTGCCAGGCGCGGCCGGTAATCGTCCCGCTGCGGGCGGCGCACATCGGGCTGTCGCCCACCGCCAGCTCCCTGATCTACGGCGTCGCCGGCCTGGCCGACGTCTCGATCTTGTCCGGCGTCACGGCCGTCGCCGGCCTGGTGGCCGGAGTCATCGTCAGCGGCGTGGTCGGCTTCGCCGCGGCCGCGGTGCCGTGGGCGTTCGTCCCCCGGCGGGCGACCGGGCGGGTCGTGCGCGAGCGGCGGGCCGCGCATGACTAGGCTGTTGGCGGGCACGGGGCTGGTGAGCGTGAGGAGCCATGATGAGCGGGGCGACCGATGAGCTGATCGGGGCGGCCATCGCGGTCGGCGGCTTCGTCATCCACCTGTCGACCGTGCTGCGGGCGATCACCCGGCCGAACCGGACCCCGGCCTCGCGGGTGGCCTGGATCGCGGCGATCATGTGCCTGCCCGCCCTCGGCGTCATCGCCTACCTCTTCCTCGGCGAGACCAGCATCGGCCGTGACCGGGCCCAGCGGCTGCGCGACGCGGAGAGCCGCCTGGCGATACCGGGCGGGGCGGCGGCCGAGCCGGGCGACCCGGTCGCCGCGACCGTCTCCGAGCTGTGCCGGTCGGTCAACGGCTTCGGCCCGACGCCCGGCAACCGCGTCGAGCTGCTGGGGGACCCTAGCGCCTCGCCGGCCGAGCCGGCCCGCGACAGCGATGCCGCGATCAGGGAGCTGATCGCGGCGTTCGACGCCGCGACCGACCACATCCACCTCAGCTTCTACATCTGGCTCGACGACGAGAACGGCGGCCGGGTCGCCGACGCGATCAGCGCGGCGGCGCGCCGGGGCGTGGCCTGCCGGGTCATGGCCGACGCGCTCGGGTCGCGCGACTTCATCCGCGGCCCCCGCTGGCGCCAGCTGCGCGAGGCGGGCGTCCAGCTGCTGGCCTCGCTGGAGGACATCCCCCGCCTGGGCCGCCTCGCGGCGGGCCGGGTCGACCTGCGCAACCACCGCAAGCTGGTGGTCATCGACAACCGGGTCGCGTTCTGCGGCAGCCAGAACTGCGCCGACCCGCAGTTCCTGGTCAAGGCGAAGTACGCGCCCTGGATCGACGTCCTGCTGCGCTGCGAGGGGCCGGTCGTGCGCCAGGCCCAGCACCTGTTCCTGGCCACCTGGATCGCCGAGACCGGCGAGGAGCTCTACGGGCTGCCGGCCGCGGCGCCGGAGCCCGAGCAGCACCCCGGGGGCGTGGTCGCGCAGATGTTCGGCACCGGGCCGACCACCCCAGGCAACGCGATGTCGGACGCCTTCGTCAGCGCGCTGTACGCCGCCGAGCATGAGCTGATCATCACCACCCCCTACTTCGTGCCCGACGAGGCCCTGCTCCGGGCGCTGTGCACCGCGCCGCGGCGCGGCGTGGACACCACCTTGATCGTGCCCGCCCGCAACGACTCCGCGCTCGTGGCCGCCGCCAGCCGCAGCACCTACTCGGACCTGCTCATCTGCGGGGTGCGCCTGTTCGAGTACCCGCTGGGCCTGCTGCACACCAAGACGATCACCATCGACGGCCGGATCGCCCTGGTCGGCTCGGCCAACATGGACCGGCGCAGCCTGGAGCTGAACTTCGAGAACAACCTGCTCATCCTCGACCCCGGACGCACCGCGACCATCCGCGAGCGGCAGCTCGGCTACCTCTCCCAGTCGAACGCCATCGAAGCCGCCGCCATCAAGGCGCGGCCGTTCCACACCCGGCTGGTCGGCGACGTGATCGGCATGGCCTCACCACTGCTGTGACCTCCGCCGAAGTGCTTCACTCGCTGCTCACGACCCGCATCCGTTACCGTCGTGCCAGCTGACCCGGCGACCCCTCATTCATCACGCCCGGGCAGGGGTGAATCCATGCTGATAGGCGCGCCTATCAGCCCCGGGCAATTAGCTGCATAAGCCGTGAGTAATTCAGCATAAGTGGGCGGCCCGGCCCGCGAGAACGTCCCCGGGCGGTCCCGCGGTGGCTCGGCCCGGCCCGGCCGACAGCCCCGGCCTTAACCATCCCTGAAGCATTGGCGCAGGCCGGCTGGCCCGGGCGGGCCCGCCGCGCGCCCGGGCGGCCGCGCTGCGGAGCAGTCCCGGGCGCGGCCGGGACTCAGACGCATTACAGAGAAGAGCCTGCGGCATTCGGCCTTCGGGCGTCACGCCCGGCGGCCGGCGGCTCCCCGGCCGGCCGCATCCGTCCGCTCTTCGGCCGTGCCCAGGGGCGCGGCAGTCGCCCTAGCATAATCGGAGAGTAATTATCCGTACGCACTGAGTGCCTAGCGTGCCGGGAAACCGGACATTGGGTCTCGAAAGTAATCCCGGCCAATCAGCAATCAGGCCGGCCCGCAGGGGCGCCGGGGCGGGTGTGGCCTGTGACTTGACGGGGGCAGTTCCTATGTAGAGAATAAGCTGATATTATGAGGTTCGCTTCAAGGGGGCCGCAAGGATCGTTACTTCACCGCGGCGCGGCGCAGCGTCCGGAGGTCTTCATGATTTGTTCAACCATTCTTTATGTTAACTTCAGGTTGCAAGTCATGAGGTTGGGAGCCTCCTGCCCGCGGGCCACGTAGCGGTCGCTAGTCCACGCTGCCCATACGCCTTCATCCTTGTGCATTGCTTATTGGTACCTCCATGACACCTGGGGGAACGGGGCCATTGACGGAAAAAGATACTCGGGCTAAGCACGAGCCGACGGGGCAGTCGGAAACCAGCCAGCTAGACCGGGGCGCGCGCGAGGCGCTGGGCAGCGCCATTCCATCATCAATTCGCGAGGCCTGCCGCAAGGCCAACGACGGCTCAATCTGTGATTCGCTCTCGGCGATGCGCCGGGATCTCCACGATATCGTCGGCGCCACCCTCGTGGGCATAGCCATGCAACTCGAATACTTGTCGCGCACGCGGAATGCCGACCACCGGAAAGTGGAAACGCTTGTCACGGAGCTGCGCGGGGAAACCGCTGACCTCATCGACTACGTACGCAGCCTCGCCCATGGGCGCGCCGTACCGCAAGTGGAAGACGTCGAGGTCGCGCTGCGCGCGATGATCGACCGGTTCAACCGCAATGTCGGACCGCGATTGATATTCACCCTCAGCTATGACCCGGCCGTCGACCTGGCCCCGGCTAACATCACGTCTGCCGCATTCTGGATCATCCGCGAGGCAGTCGCCAACGTGCTCGTGCACTCGCGCGCGCGCAAATGCTCAGTCTCGCTGGCCGTTTCCGGTGATTTCCTGATCGCCAAGGTCGAGGACGACGGCACCGTGCTCGCCGGCGGCCCGGGCGGCATGGGCCTGGCGAGCATAGCCGCGCGCGCGGCGGAGCAGGGCGGCTGGTGCTACGCCTCGCCCTCGCGGCCCGCCGGGTTCTCCGTGGTGGCCAGCCTCCCCATGTCGCCGGACGGGCCCGGTGACGGCGAGCCCGTGCCATGGTGAGCTGGCAGCGCCTACGCGTCGTCGCGGCGACTTAGGGCCGGGTCACGTGACCACGTCCGACGCCGGGGCAGGAGCCAGAGGTACCTGCGGGCCGTGCTCGCCTCCCGCGCATCGCCCCCAGCGCCGCCATCGCCCAGGACCTCCCGCAGCCACGCGTCGAGCTCACCCGGGGCGAAGGAGGCGCCGGTGTCCTGCGGCTCGTCGGCGCTGGCGAACGCGCCCGGTGGGGGCACGTGCCACCAGATGCCGACGCCAGGGAACAGCAGGCGGCCTGCTAGCCGCAGCGCCCGAGCCACCGTCCAGCCCTCGTCCCTGGCCATGAGCGCTCCTTCCGGCGGCGGGGTCTTCCCGCGAGATCTAATGTGGCCTCCCGGGTGTCCCGTCCGCATGAGGCAGGACGCAGCCCGCGCTGGGACTTGTCCCGGCGCGCTGGGACGGCAGCCCGAGCGCCCTGTGCCCCGCCCGGGCCGCGTGACCCACCCCCTCCCATCCGGAGCTAGCCGCCCGCCCGGCGCGGGCGCCCCTGGCCGTCGCTGTTGCTGTTGCTGTTAGCCCTCCAACCCGCTGGCGGTAGTCGATGAGCATTCCTTGCGATGAACCCATCACGATCCTCATTGCCGATGACCATCCGGTTTACCGGTCAGGCTTGCGCATGCTGCTGGAGACCATGCCGCCGCTGCGGATCGTCGGCGAGGCCTCGTCGGGCGCGGACGCGATGACCATGACGCGCGAACTAAGGCCGCAGCTCGTGCTGATGGACGTTAACCTGCCGGATTTCACCGGCGTTGAGGCGACCAGAATGCTGGTCAGCAAGCACCCGACGATCGGTGTGATTATCGTCACCATGTTCGCGGACAAGGACACCTTTCTGTCCGCGATCCGCGCGGGTGCCCGCGGTTTCCTGCAGAAGGGCGCCTGCAGTGACGAGGTGAGCCATGCCATCAACGTGGTGCACTCCGGTGGCCTGGCCTTCGACTCCCGTTCATCGCAGTGGGTGATAGACCACCTCACGAAGCCGTCCATGGTGACCAGGCCGTTCCCTGAGCTCACCGATCGCGAGCACGAGATTCTGGAGCTGATCGCCGACGGGCTCGGGAACGCCGCCATCGCGCGCCAGCTCAGCCTGTCTATCAAGACCGTGCGGAATTACGTGTCCCGCATCACCGGCCAGCTCCGGGTCGATGACCGGGCCGAGGCCGTCGTGCTCGCCCGCCGGGCCGGGCTCGGCCGGTTACCCTGGCTAACTTGTGTATTTTACTTATATTTTACGAAATAGCTTCGCGGTTGTCGCCGGCTTGGTCGCATGACATAGTGCCGCACCGTCCTTGACGCCCCGGCGCGGGGCTGCCGCGCCTGCCCTGGTTCCGGTCGTTCCCCCCGACTTGGGACCGTTCCCAGATGATACGGGACCGATGGTCGCGACGCTGGGACTCATTGGGTGATTATCTACCCCATGTGAATCACTCACTGACTGAAGCGACGGCGAGGCCCGTCGCACCGGCCTGGGTAAGGTGCGTGCGCTGCCGCGAGCTGCATTATCAAAAGAAACTCCTTCGCGCCATGGGCGTCTGCCCCGATTGCGGGCACCACCACCTGCTGTCGGCCGCCGAGCGCATTGCCCTGCTCACTGACGACGGCAGCTTCACCCACGCGAGCGTCACGGTGGCAGCGACCGACGCACTCGGGTTCACTGACTCCCAGCCGTACCCGGCCCGGCTGGCCCGGGCGCGGGCGGCCACCGGGCTTGACGACGCCGTGATGGCCGGGACCGCCACCATCAACGGCCGTGCCGTCGCCATCGCGGCGATGGACTTCCGCTTCATGGGCGGCAGCCTGGGCACGGCCGTCGGCGAGATGATTACGCTGACCGCCGAGACCGCGCTGGGCCGGCGCATCCCGTTCGTGGTCGTCACGGCTTCCGGGGGCGCCCGCATGCAGGAGGGCCTGCTCGCGCTGCTGCAGATGGCCAAGGTCAGCCAGGCCATCGCCGCGGTGCGCGAGGCCGGCCTGCTGACCATCAGCGTCGTGACCGACCCGACCTACGGCGGCGTCGCCGCCTCGTTCGCCACCAACTGCGACGTGGTGGTGGCCGAGCAGGGCGCGCGCATGGGCTTCGCCGGCCCGCGGGTGATTGAGCAGACCATCCGGCAGAAGCTGCCGCCGGGCTTCCAGACCGCGGAGTACCTGCTGAGCCACGGGTTCGTCGACGCCGTGCAGCCCCGGCACGCGCTCGCCGGCTGGCTGTCGTCGCTGCTGGCCGCCACCGGGGCATCCAGCGCCGCCGGCCGCCGCCGGGTGCCCGCCGGCGGCAGCCCGATCATCACCGACCCGGCCCTCCTGCCGGCGGCCAACCCCTGGGACGTGGTCAGCGCGGCGCGCAATGCCGGGCGGCCCACCACGCTGGACTACCTCGGCGGCGCCTTCACCGGGTTCGTGGAACTGCACGGGGACCGGGTCGGCTCCGATTGCCCGGCCATCGTCGCCGGCTTCGCCCTGCTCGACGGCCAGCCCGTCGCGGTGATCGGGCACCAGAAGGGGCACAGCACCGAGGAGCTCGTCGCCCGGAACTTCGGCATGCCCATGCCGGCCGGGTACCGCAAGGCATTGCGCGTCATGCGCCTCGCCGCCGCGCTGCGCGTCCCGATCGCGACGATCGTGGACACCCCGGGCGCCTACCCGGGCGCCGACGCCGAGGCCGGCGGCCAGGCCGCCGCGATCGCCGGCAGCATCCTGGGCATGTTCGACCTGCGGACTCCCGTGGTGGCGGTGGTGACCGGGGAGGGCGGCAGCGGCGGGGCGCTGGCCCTCATGGTCGCCGACCGGGTCCTCATGCTCGAGCGGTCGACGTACTCGGTGATCAGCCCGGAGGGCTGCTCGGCGATCTTGTGGGGCAGCGCCGAGGCGGCGCCGGACGCGGCCGGCGCGCTGCGCATCACCGCGCGCGACCTGCTCGCCATGGGCCTGGTGGACGGGGTCGTGCCCGAGCCCGCCGGCGGCGCGACCGCTGACTCCCGCGCCACCATCGAGGCATTCGGCCGGGCGGTGGCCGCGACCGTGGCCGAGCTGGGCGGCATCGACGGCGCTGGCCTGGTGGCCATGCGGCGGCAGCGGTTCCGCGACATCGGGACGGCCACGCTCACGTTCGGCGCTGAGATACCGGAAGCGGAGGCCGTCTAGATGGCGGATAACCAGTCAGCTGACCTGGCCGAGCTGCGCGAGCACGCCCGCGCGCTCGCGACGGGCCTCGCGGGCCCGCTCAAGCGGGTCCGGGTCCGCTCGGGGGACCTGGTCGTGGAAGTGGAGTGGCAGCCCGCGGGAGGCGGGCCGGCCGCCGGCGCCGCCCCGGCTCCCGGGCCGGCCGCCGTGGCCGCCGGCGAGGTCGCGGACGAGGGCGCCGGCGAGGGCCTGCTCGTGACCTCGCCCATGGTGGGCACCTTCTACCGGTCGCCGGAGCCGGGGGCCGCCCCCTTCGTGGACGTCGGGGACACCGTCAAGCCCGGCCAGGCGGTGGCCATCGTCGAGGCGATGAAGCTGCTCAACC
The DNA here is from genome assembly GCA_036276115.1 of Trebonia sp. Lineage (GTDB taxonomy): Bacteria > Actinomycetota > Actinomycetes > Streptosporangiales > Streptosporangiaceae > Trebonia. The sequence continues at coordinate 3,347 of DATBEM010000197.1, read as the reverse complement.
CGATCGTCTGCGAGCACCACGGCGTGGTCGCCGCGATCCTCGTCGACAACGGCAAGCCGGTCGAGTTCGGCCAGCCGTTGCTGCGCGTAGTGCCGGAAAGCCCGGACGAGAGGGTGTAGCGGCCGTGTTCAGCAAGGTCCTCATCGCCAACCGGGGCGAGATAGCGGTGCGGGTCGCGAGAACCTGCCGTGAGATGGGCATCAGCTCGGTCGGCGTGTACTCCACGCCCGACCGCGACCAGCGGCTGCTTCGTCACTTCGACGAGGCGATCCACATCGGCCCGGCCCCGGCCAGGAACAGCTACATGAGCATCCCCGCGGTCATCGAGGCGGCCCTGCAGGCCGGCGCGGAGGCCATCCACCCGGGGTACGGCTTCCTGTCCGAAGACCCCGACTTCGCCGAGATCTGCGCCGAGGCCGGGCTCGTCTTCATCGGCCCGCGGCCGGCCACGCTCACCGAGCTCGGCGACAAGTCGACCGCCCGCAGGCTCATGCGGGACGCCGGGCTGCCGCTGCTGCCGGGCAGCATCGAGCCGGTCGCGACCCTCGCGCAGGCCCGGCTGCTGGCAGCCGAGGTCGGCTACCCCATCATCGTCAAGGCCGTCGCGGGCGGCGGCGGCAAGGGCATGGAGATCGTGGCCGGCCCGCATGACCTGGCACCCGCCTACCGCCGGGCCACCGCGGCCGCCCGCGCGGTCTTCGGCGACGACCGGATCTACCTGGAGCGGTACCTCGACGGCGCCCGCCACGTCGAGGTCCAGGTCCTGTTCGACGCGCAGGGCAACGGGATCCACCTCGGCACCCGGGACTGCTCGGTCCAGCGCCGGCACCAGAAGCTGATCGAGGAGGGCCCCGCCCCGGCGCTGGCCCCGGAGACGCTGGCGGCCATGGAGGGCGAGGCGGTCCGCGCGGCCGGCGCCATCGGCTACACCGGGGCCGGGACGTTCGAGTTCCTGGTGGACGAGGACGAGCGCTTCTACTTCATGGAGATCAACGCCCGGATCCAGGTCGAGCACCCGGTCACCGAGGCCATCACCGGCGTGGACCTGGTGCGGGAGCAGCTCCTGGTGGCCGCGGGCTACCCGCTGGCCCTCACGCAGGAGCAGGTCGCCACGAACGGCGCGGCGGTGGAATGCCGCGTCAACGGCGAGGACCCCGAGCGCGACTTCGTCCCCACCGCGGGCACGCTGGACACCTTCCTGCCGCCCGGCGGCTCTTTCACCCGGATCGACACGCACGCGATGGCCGGGTACGCCGTCAGCCCGCACTACGACTCGCTGATCGCCAAGGTCATCACCTGGGCCCCCTCGCGGGACCAGGCGCTGAACCGGATGGACCGGGCGCTGGCCGAGTTCCAGGTGGGCGGGCGCGGCGTGCGAACCACGATTCCCTTCCTGCGGCGAGTGATCGCCGATCCGGAGTTCCGTAAGGCAGCCCACAACACCGCCCTGGTGGAGCGCATCCAGGCGGCAGCAAAGGAGAGCGGCACATGACCACGACTAGCTCGGCAGGAGTCCAGGACGAACTCTTGGGCATCCTCGCCGCCGCCACGGGGATACCGGCGACCCTGGTGACCTCCGACCCCGACAGCAAGCTGGAGGAGCTGGGCCTTGACTCGCTGGCCGCCATGGAGCTGCACGCGGGCGTCAAGAGCCGCTTCAACGTCTTGATCCCCGAGGAAGAGGCGCTCGCGATGAGCTTCACGCAGGTCTGCGCCTACGTGATCGAGCGGCTGGGGAACGCCTGAGATGAGCGGTCACACCGAGGCGAGCATCGTCATCGACGCCCCGTTCCAGCTCGTCTGGGACATGACCAACGACGTCCCGTGCTGGCCGGGCCTGTTCACCGAGTACGCCCTCACCGAGGTGCTCGAGCGGGACGGGAACAGCGTGACGTTCCGGCTGACCATGCACCCCGACGAGAACGGCACGGCCTGGAGCTGGGTGAGCCGGCGGACGGCGGACCCGGGCACCAGGCAGGTGCGCGCCCAGCGGGTGGAGACCGGCCCGTTCGAGTACATGAACATCCACTGGACGTACGCCGAGGAAGCGGCGGGCGTGCGCATGACCTGGATCCAGGACTTCCAGATGAAGCCGGGCGCCCCGGCCAGCGACGAGCAGATGACCGCGCGCATCAGCCACAACTCGCCCATTCAGATGCAGGCGATCAAGGAGAAGGTCGAGGCGGCGGCCAGGCGGCCCCCGGCCCGGGCGGTGGCGTGGAGCGACGCGCAGCCCAACCGGCGCCGCGGCGGCGACACCCGGGTCATCGTGGGGCCGGCGACCTGCGGCTCGACCTCCGGGTTCCTGGGCGTGGCGACGCTCCTGGCGGGCGAGGCCATCGCCGAGCACTACCACCCCTACAGCGAGGAGTTCCTCTTCGTCACCGAGGGCACCATCGTCGTCGACCTCGACGGCACGCCGGTCCCGGTGCAGGCCGGCGAGGGGCTGCTCGTCCCGGCCGGCCAGCGCCACCGCCTGCGCAACACCGGCGGCGAGCGGGCGCAGGCGGTGTTCCACCTCGGGCCGCTGGCCCCCCGCCCCGACCTCGGCCACGTCGACACGGAGTCGGCCGAGCAGGCGGCCGAGCTCGCGGCGCGGCAGGCCCGCCTGGACGCCGGGCCGGCCGCGCAGGCGGCCGAGCTCGCGGCGAGCGCGCAGTGACCCGACGAGTCGTCGTCACCGGCGTCGGCGTGGTCGCGCCCGGCGGCACGGGCGCCAAGGCCTTCTGGTCGTGCCTCACCGAGGGGCGCACCGCCACCCGGCGCATTACCCTCTTCGACCCGGCCCCGTTCCGGTCGCAGGTGGCGGCCGAATGCGACTTCGACCCGGTCGCGGCCGGCCTGTCCGCCCGGGAGATCAGGCGCTCGGACCGCTACGTGCAGTTCGGCCTGGCCGCGACGGCGGAGGCCATCGCCGACAGCGGCCTGGAGCTCAGCGAGGAGCTGAGCGAGCGGACCGGCGTCGCCATGGGCTCGGCGGTCGGCGGCACCACCGCCCTGGAGTCCGAGTACGTGGTGCTCAGCAACTCCGGCCGCGACTGGCTGGTCGACCCGCGCTACTCCAGCCCGTTCATCTACGAGGGGCTGATCCCGAGCAGCCTGGCGGCCGGCCTGGCGGTCCGCCACGACCTGCACGGCCCGGTCCAGGTCATCTCCACCGGCTGCACGTCCGGGATCGACGCCATCGGCTACGCCTACCAGCTCATGCAAGACGGCGAGGCCGACGTCATGATCGCCGGCGCCTCGGACTCGCCGCTGTCCCCGGTGACCAGCGCCTCGTTCGACGCGATCAAGGCGACCACCCCCGACAACGACGACCCGGCCCACGCCTCGCGCCCGTTCGACCG
>DATBEM010000196.1:0-45348 GCA_036276115.1 Trebonia sp. | reverse complement strand
GCGGCCGTATGCGATGCCGTGCATCACCGGGGAGATCAAGAAGCACTTCCGCGACCACCGGTGGCAGGTCCGGGTCACCCGCCCGGTCCAGGAGCTGCTGCTGGTCATGCGCCCGGCGACCGAGGAGCTCGTCCGCGAGCTTGGCCGCCAGCCGGCCGACGCGGAGCTCGCCGGGCGCCTCGGAGTGAGCGAGGACGCGCTGCGCGAGGCCCGCCAGGCCCGGGACGCGGCGTTCTCGGCCCTGTCGCTGGACGCCCCGGTCGGCGGGGGCGGGCAGGAAGAGGCGGCCGAGCTGGGCAGCCTGCTGGGCGAGGACGACGCGGACGTCGACCGCGCCCTGGACATGCAGGCGGTGGCCCAGCACTGGGGGGAGCTGCCCGAGCGCGAGCAGCACATCCTGACCTTGCGGTTCTACGGCAACATGACCCAGGAGGAGATCGCCCGGCGGCTCGGCATCTCCCAGATGCACGTCTCCCGCCTCCAGGCCCGCGCCCTCGCCCAGCTCAAGTCCCACCTGCTCAGCGACGAGGGAACCGCGGCCGGCGTCCGCGCCGCGTGATCACCCGCCCGCACCGCCCGCCATGGCACCGCGACGCGCCTGCTACGTCTGGGCTTGAGACGGCCTGGCCCGTCCCCCGGGAACTTTGGGGTCGTATGGTCGGCTAGTGACGATTTGCGGCTTAAGTACTAAGCTGTGCTCATAACCGTGTTCGGGATGCTGGTGCTGCTCGTCGCTGCGTGACGATCACCCCGTGACAGCTCAGTAGGGAGGTGCCCGGGCCGACATGAGCGAGCAGGCGCTTAAAGTCGTGTGCATCACCGGCTGGTGTCGCAATGGCAGCACGATCATGGGCAATGTGCTAAACGAGGTCCCGGGCTTCTTCCACGTAGGAGAATTGCACTTCCTCTGGAAGAACGCGGCCGGCCTCGGCGCGAACAACCTCTGCGGCTGCGGCCGCCAGCTCACCCAATGCCCCACGTGGTCGCGGATCCTGCCGGCCGGCCGCCCGTCCGGGCTCTCGGCGCAGGCCCACGCGGACATGGTCATCGCCCGGCAGCGGGCCTACGTCAGGACGAGGCATACCTGGCGCGTCCTGCGCCGCGGGCTGTATTGCGCGGGGATCCGCGAGCACGCCCTTCTCATGCGGCAGGTCTACCGCGCTATCGCGGAGCTGACTGGAGCAGGCGTGCTCGTGGACACCAATAAGATTCCCGGTGAATCGGCCTTGCTCTCGCACATCGACGGAATCGCGCCTTATTACGTGCACCTAGTGCGGGACCCGCGGGCGGTGGCCGGATCGTGGCACCAGCCGAAGGATTACGCCTACGCGATGGCGCCCAGCGTGAGCACCGCCTACTGGGACGGCTTCAACCTGGCCTCCGCCGCCATTACCCGGCGGCATCCGGGGCGGTCGCTGACCGTGCGCTATGAGGAGTTCATCGCCCGCCCGGCCGCCGTCCTGGCGGACGTGCTCCGGCTCTGCGGGGCGGCGTCGAGCACCATCCCGCTGCGAGGCAGGGTAATCGACCTTGGCGTCAATCACACGGTTACCGGGAACCCGGACCGCTTGCGCAGCGGCCCGACGGTCATCAGGGACGCGGATGACTCCTGGCGGGCCAGCCTGCCGGCGTCGGCCCGGCTGGCCGCGGCATCGCTGTCGTGGCCGCTGTTCTGGCGCTATGGCTACCGCTACCGCGGCACCTTCCGCGCCGGCCCGCCCGGCCAGGGCGGCCGGGCCGCGCTACCGCGGGGTGACGGCGCCGGACAGGCGCGTTAAGGGCGGAAGGGGAAGCCAGTGGATCTGGGACTTGACGGCAAGATCGCCCTGGTCGCGGGCGGCTCGAGCGGCCTCGGCCTGGCCATGGCCAGGGAACTGGCGGCCGAAGGCGCCCATGTCGCCATCGGCGCCCGCGACCGCGGCCGGCTCGCCGCCGCCGAGCGTGCCCTCCGCGCCCGGGCCCGCGGCCAGGTGACGGCGACGAGCGTCGACATCACCGATCAGGCCGCTGCCCGGCACTGGGTCGAGGAGGTGGCCGCGCGGTTCGGAGCGCTGCACATCCTCGCGGTCAGCGGGGGCAGCCCGCCGGTCGGCGCGGCATCGCAATTCTCCACGGCCGAGTACCAGGAGGCTCTTGACGGCACGTTCCTGCCCGCGGTCAACCTGGCCCTGACGGTACTGCCCCACCTCAGGGCGGCCGGCTGGGGCCGGATCCTGTTCGTGGCATCGGAGGCGGCCGTCATCCCCATGGCCACGCTCGCCCTGTCGGGCGCGGCCCGGGCCGGGCTGACCCGGTTCGCTCAGTCCCTGGCCGCCGAGGTGGGCCGCGATGGCATCACCGTCAACGTGCTCGCGCCCGGAGCCACCCGGACCGAGATGGTCGAGCGCGCGGCGGCGAGGCTGGCCGGGGATGGCGACATCGAGGCTCCGCTGCGGGCCATCGGCGGTCATAACGCCATTGGCCGCATCGGGCGGCCCGACGAGTTCGCGGCCGTGGCCGCCTTCCTGGCAAGCGAGCGGGCCTCCTACGTCACCGGGGGCGTGCACCTGCTGGACGGCGGGGCAAGCGTGCTGGGACAGCAGGTGACTCAGTACACGGCCGTGCCCAAAGATACCTACACATGACGGGAAGGGACCCGGGATGTCAGTAGCCAGCCGCGAATACACCGAGCACGATGTCGAGGAATTCTTCGACCAGACCCTGCATAACTACCTGAGCTTCTGGGACACCGACGGGGTCCTGCACACTGGCTACTTCGCGCCTGGCAATGAAGACGATTACCAGGCCGCGGCGCAGCACACTTCGGCGGTGCTCGCCGGGGAGATGATGATCGACGGCTCGTCCCACGTCCTCGACGCGGGCAGCGGGTGCGGCAACTTCCTGCTGTACCTGGCCCGGGAATCTGGCTGCAGCGGGGAAGGGCTTGACCTGAGCGAGGAGCGGGTCAAGTTCGCCGCGGGCAGGCTGACGGGCGAGCCGGACCTGCGCATATCGTTCCGGCATGGCTCGATCACGCAGATGCCGTATCAGGACGGCACCTTCACGCACGTCGTCAGCCAGGACGCGCTGTGCCTCGTGCCGGACAAGCCCCGCAGCCACGCGGAGATCGCGCGCGTGCTGGCCCCCGGCGGCATCTTCGCCTTTTCCGATTTCCTCCAGCCCAAGGAGCACGTCAGCGAGCGGGCGCGCAAGCACGTCTTCGACCGCGTGCGCTGGAATGGCGGCTACTCCCTCATCGGATACCAGGAAGCGCTCGACCGCTGCGGGTTCGAGATCCTGCTCGCCCGCAACCTGCGCAGCCACATATGGCAGACCTACCGCGTGCTCGGGCAGACCGCGACAGAGCGCGCGCAGTCCGTGCCCGACCAGGCGGCGAGAGACTGGATGCTATCGTTCGCCGAGTCGTGCCGGGAAATGCAGATAGCCATTGACGACGAGGAATTCAGCTGGGGCATCTTCGTCGCCCGCAAGCGGAGCGCGGCATGAACGGCATGAAGGACACCATGGCGGAGGTCCTCGCCGAGCGGAAGGTGCAGTTGTCGCCCGGCCGGATGTTCGCCGCGGCGTACGCCGCCGATGGCGTCGGGGCCCGCGTCGAGTACAACGAGACGATCACCGACTCGCTGACCACCTCGCGGCGCAAGCGACGGTACCCGGCCCGCAACATGATGAAGATCGTCGACCTGTCACGCGCCCCGCAGCGGTTCTACTGGCATGAGGGACCGCCCCAGCCCGGCGATCCCGACCTCACCGAGGGCGGCATGCGGCGCGAGCTCGCGAGCCGCTACCACCGGTCGCCAATCCCGGAACTGCTCCCCACCACCGCCTGGGTCCAGGTCGCGGCCGACCTGGCCGACGACCCGGAGGCCTTCGGCTCCTTCCTGGACTACCGCCTCGTCGCCCGCCTCAGCACCGCCGAGAACCACGCCATCATCCGGGGCGAGGGCGGCCTGCTGAACATGGACGGAATCGAGCGCATCGAGTCGAAGGGCCGGTTCGCCTCGACGATCCTCGTCGCGTGCAACGGGGCGGAGCAAATGGGCGGCACCGTTGATGGCCTGATCATCAACCCGGCCGACTACTACCTGTTCATGGGGCAGGGCCAGCTGATGGCCGACCTGGAGCGCAATGGCGTCTTCATCGTGCGGACCCGCCTGATCGAGGAGGGAATGGCAATCGCCGGCGATTTCGGCCACGGCGCCATGCTCTTCGATTCCGGGCGCTCGGTGATCCGCTTCGCCGAGCCCCCGCCGGGGACCTTCGCGACACCCGGCATCGCGGTCATGGCCGAGATCTACGAGCGCGTCGTGGTCAACCTCCCGGCCAATTTCTTTGTCATCACCCTGTAGCGAGAAGGCCGGCATGCGCGCTGGGAAGGCCGCGGGGTGACCGGCAGCCACGTCGCCCCGCTGCCCGGCACTGGGTGGGTGGTCTGGCGGGACGCGCTATTGCGGTCGGCCGGGTTCCCCGCCGCCGGGCTGGACTGGTTCGCGGCCCCGGCGTGCGCCGCGGCGGCGGACGCCTTCCTCGACGGGCGGACCGCGCTGCCGGACGTGGAGGCGGCCTATGCCGCGGCCCTCGCGCAAGCGGACGTGGTCGTCGCGGGCATCGCCGCCGACCCGCTCTTCCGCGAGGCGCTCACCTGGCAGAACCCGGGCGCTGCGGCCCGCATCGCGGCGGAGGCGCCGGCCGGCCAGCGGGCGAGCCGAAGCAGGAACCGGAGCAAGGCCAGGAACAACCTGATCACCCGCTACTGGCAGCGCTACTGCGGCAAGAACGACACGATCGGGTTCTTCGGCCCCGCCACCTGGGTCACCCTCGACCCGCAAGCACCCGCCGTGCGCGCCCGGTGCGGTGACCGCCTGGTCCGGGCGCGTACCGTCTACTACGAGTACTGGGCGCTCGAGGCCTTTGCCGCCCGCCTCGCCGCCGACCCGCGGGTCCGGCCGTGGCTTCCGGTGGGCCTGCAACCGCATGTCACCGTGGATGGCCGGCAGGTACTGGTGCCCGGGCGGGCCCCGCTGGCCCTGACCGAGGCCGAGGCGGACCTGCTGGCCCGCTGCGACGGCCAGGCCAGTGCGGCGGCGGTAGCCGGCGGCCCCGGTCACCCGGCGGCGCTGGCCCTGCTGAGCGAGCTCGCCGCCGCGGACGTGATCTGGTGGGGGGTGAACCTGCCCCAGGACCCCACGGCCGAGGCGGCGCTGCGGGCCACCCTGGCCGCCATCCCCGACGTGGCGGCGAGGGACCGGGCGCGGGCGGGGCTCGCCCGGCTCGACGCCGCCCGGGACGCGGTCAGCGCGGCGGCCGGCGACCCGGACAAGCTGGCCATCGCCCTGGGCCGCCTGGATTCGGAGTTCACCGGCCTCACGGGCGCCGCCCCTGAGCGCCGGCCCGGGGAAATGTACGCGGGCAGGAAGATCTGCTACGAGGAGACGGTCCGCGATATCGAGGTGACGCTCGGCGGGCCCGTGCTCGACGCGATCGCCGGGCCGCTCGGCCAGGTGCTGCTGCCCGCGGCGAGATGGCTGTCGGTGGCCCTGGCCGACGCCTACACGCGGGCCTTCCGCGGGCTGTACGCGGAGCTCGGCGGGCCCGCCACGGCCGGGGTGCCGCTGCACCGGTTCTGGGCGGCCGTCCTGCCCCTGTTCCTTGATCCCGAGCCGGTTACCGGCCCGGTCGCCACCGAGCTCGCCGCCCGCTGGGCCACCCTCCTGGGCCTCGGCCAGGTGGCGCCCGGCACCCGCCGGGTGAACCTGGCCAGCGACGAGCTGGCCGGGCCGGCGGCGGCCCTGTTCGCCGCCGCGCGGCCGGCCTGGGCCGGGGCCCGCATCCACAGCCCGGACCTCCAGATCTGCGCCGACAGCGTCGCGGCGCTCGCCCGCGGGCAGTTCACGGTCGTCCTCGGCGAGCTGCACGCGATGTGGCCGACGCTGGATTCCGCGTTGTTCACCGACCGCCACCCCGAGCCGGCCAGGCTGCGAGCCGCCCTGGCGGCCGATATCGGCCGGCAGGTCATCCCGTCCTACGCGAGCTGGTGCCCGCAGTTCAGCCCTCGCCTGGCCAGCGTCTTGTCCGATGACTACCAGCTCGCCTTCACGCCCGAGCCCGGCGCCGACCCGGCCCGGCTGCTTCCGGCGATGACGATCACCGTCGCCGAGGCCGGCGGTGAGCTGGTCGCCGTGGCCCGGGACGGCCGCCGCTGGCCCCTGCTCACCATGTTCGCCCTGCCCATCGCCTGGTCGGGCAGTGACCTGTTCAAGGCGCTGGCCCGGCCCGAGCGGCACTGCCCGAGGATCACCATCGACCGGCTGGTGGCCGTCCGGGAGAGCTGGCGCACGACCGTCGCGGAGGCCTGGCCGACCAAGTCCGGCGGGCTGCCCGAGTACCTCGCCATCCGCCGCTTGCGGCGGGCGCTGGGCCTGCCGGAGAAGCTCTTCGTCAAGATCAGCACCGAGGTCAAGCCGGTCTACGTGGACCTGACCAGCCCCCGCTACGTGTCCGCGCTGGCCACCATGCTGCGAACCGCCCGGGAGCACGGGGGCGACGATGCCGGGGTGGTGCTGACGGAGCTGCTGCCAGGTCCCGGCCAGGCGTGGCTCCCCGGCCCGGGTGGCCAGCGCTACTTCAGCGAGCTGCGGGTCCAGGTGCGGGACCCGGAACCAGCCGACGGCCTTAACCGCAGGGAGGACCGATGAACGACGTGACCCAGGCCCGCGAGGCCTATTACGAAGCCGGGTGGTGGCGGGCTGAGACCTTCCTCGACGACCTCGATCGCCACGCGCGGCAGCGGCCGGGCAAGCCGGCGGTGGTCGGGCATAACCTCGCGACCGGGCGGACGGACACGATCGACTACGCGGAGCTTTCCCGGCTGACCGACCAGATGGCCCGCGGCCTGGTGAACCTCGGCGTGCAGCCCGGTGAGTGCGTCGGCGTCCTGCTGCCCGACACCTGGGAGACGCTCCCGCTCGTCCTGGCCTGCGTTAAGGCAGGCGTGCGGCTCGTTCCGATCCCCCCGGAGTTCGGGCGGGCCGAGATGGAGCTCGCCCTCCGGCTGACCGATACCCGGCTGCTGATCGCGGCCACGGAGACGTTCGGGGGGCGCTCGGCCGACATGGCGCTGGAGCTCTCCCGCGACATCGGCCTGCCCGAGCGCATCGTGGTGCCGGGCGACGACCGGCCGCCCGGCGCGCTATCGTTCGCCGAGCATTTCCTGGCCGGGCACGGTGGCCAGGAGGGCGAGCTGGCCGGCCGGCGCCTCGGCCCGGACGAGCCCTTCGTGATCCTGTTCACCTCCGGGACGACCGGCACGACCAAGGCGCCCGTGCACAGCCAGAACACCCTCTACGCCGAGATCCGCGGGTACGCGGGGGCGCTCGGCTTCGACGAGACGCTGGTCAACACCACGGCCCACAGCAACATGTACCGCGCGGGGCTGGTGACCCGGCTGCTGACCGCCCTGGTTCTCGGCGGCACCGCTGTCTGCCTGGACACCTGGGACCCGGCGGCCAGCCTTGACCTGATCGAGGAGCACGGCGTCACCACCTTCTACGGCTCACCGCACTTCGTGCGCGAGCTGCTGGCCGCCGCCCGCGCGCGCCCGCCGCGGGCGACCCGTCTCGCCAGCATCGTCACCGGTTCAGCGCCGGTGCCCGCCCAACTCCTGCGCGAGGTCCGCGCCGCGCTCGGCGTGCGGATGTTCGCGCTGTGGGGCATGACCGAGAACGGGGCGGTCACGTGTACCCGGCCGGGCGATCCCGACGACTGGCCGACGCGCAGCGACGGGCGGCCCACCGGGGGAATGGAGATCCGGGCCGACCCCGTGGATGGCCTGGAGGAGGGGACGGGGGCGCTGTGGGTCCGCGGTCCGGCCCAGTGCCTGGGCTACTATCACCAGGACGACATCTACGCCGCCGAGCTCGATTCCGGCGGCTGGTTCAGTACCGGCGACCTGGTCCGCGACGACGGGCGGGGCGGCATCCGCATGAGCGGCCGGACCAAGGACATCATCATCTTCCAGAGCGCGAACGTGCCGGTCGCCGAGATCGAGGCAGTGCTGGGAAAGCACCCGAAGGTGGCGGACGTCGCGCTCATCGGCATCCCAAGCCCGGCGACGGACGAGACGATCTGCGCGGTCGTGACGGCCGCGGCCGGATCCCCGCCGACGCTCGCGGAGCTAAGGGGCTTCCTGGGCGAGGCCGGGGTCAGCGAATGGTACTGGCCGGGGCAGGTGGAAGTGCTCGATGACATGCCGCGGACGCCCATGGGGAAGATCCGCAAGGCCGATCTCAGGAAGCGCTATGCGGCGTCCTGACCTCCTGTCCTCACGCGACCACGGGCGGGGCCATGGGCACGGTCTCGGTTAACGCTGACCGTTATGCGTCAGTGGAATACCAGGGCATCTACCTGCGCAATGAGTGGGGTGACATCCTCTTCCCGGACCTGCGTCCGGGCGACGCCCGGGCCGCGGCGGACCTAGGATCCCTGGAACCGGACGAGCTCATCGGCGATGGGCGGCCCGGGCGCTTTTACCAGCGGACCGCGGCCATCACGGCGACCTGGGCCGCGGGCCTGGGCATCGCTGCCCGCCGGGTCTGCGACGTCGGCGGCAGCACCGGCCGCCTGCTGCACGACCTGGCCCGGTGCCTGCCCGACGCGGAGGAACTGGTGCTGGCCGAGCCGTCGGCCGCCTTCTGCGCCTGGGCCAGGCGACTGCTGCTCGGGGAGGACTTCGACCGGTGGGTGCCCATGCCTGGCCCGGTCTCGCGGGCCGAGCATCGGCGGGTCGAAGCCGCCTGCCTGCCGGGGCCCGTCCCGCACGCGCTCGTCTGCCAGGTCACCGCGTCCGGCATACCTCGGCCGGAAGGCTACTTCGACGTTGTGACGTGCGCGAACGTCCTCGACCGGGTGGACGACCCGAGGGCGCTGGCCGGCGAGCTGACACGCCTGCTGCGGCCAGGGGGCCTCCTGGTCATCGCCAGCCCGATGCATTTCGACGAGCATTACACCAGCCGGGACCGGTGGATTGATGACGTGCGCGAGGTCCTCGACCCCGCTTGCTGGCGCGTGGATGACCGTGCGGTGGACGTGCGCTACGAGGTCTGGCAGGGGCGGCGCCGGATCATCTCCTACCTCAGCCAGGTAGTGGGGGCCGTCCGGCAGCCAGGATCATGAAGCAAGCAGGCAGGCGGCGCGGATCGGCTTGCTGCCGGCCAGCACCGCGATCAGGCTGAGCAGCCCCGCGCAAGCCGGCACCAGGAACGCGTAATCCGCCCCCAGCGGCGCGATCGTGGCGCCGGCCAGGAAGCTGCCCGCGGTCATGCCGAAGGCGAGCGCCGTCGTGTCCCAGGAGATCGCCTGGGTCAGCATGGCCGGCGGCACCACCCGCTGCATGACCTCCATCGCGGTCACCGTCGCGGGCGCCATCGCCACGCCGGCGAGCGGCAGCAGGCCGATGAGGGGCAGCAGCCCGCGGGCAGCGAGCAGCGGGATCCCGCCCGCCGCCAGCAGCGCGACGCTGATGATCAGCCGGCGGTGCAGCGGCGCCTGCCCCTTGATCGCGCCGTAGCCGAGCCCGGCGACCAGGCTGGTCACGCCGTATAGCCCGAGAAACAGGCCGCTGAGCGCGCGGCCGTGCTGCGCGGTCGCGAACGCGATGAGCGCCACCGGCATCGCGCCGAATACGGCGCCAACGCAGAACCGGGCCGCGTACAGCGCCCGCAGCGCCGGGACGCGCAGCGGGCTGCCAGCCCCGCCGCCCGCGGCCCGGCCGGCCGGGCGGGGCTCAGTGCCGCGCAGGGCCGCCAGGGCCAGCGTCCCGCCGAGCGCGCAGGCCAGCACGGCGCAAAGCCCCGCTAGCGGCCCGATGCCGGTGACGAGCGCGGTGACCAGGATGGGGCCGGCGATCTCGACGGCCTCGATGGTGGCGCTCTCGAAGCCGTAGGCGACGCGAAGCATGTCCGTGCCCTGGTAGAGCCTGGTCCACCGGGCCCGCACCAGGGGGCCCGCCGCTGGCATCGGGATCCCGGCGGCGGCGGCCAGGACGACGAGCAGCCACGCTTTCTCGCGCGCCTCGACGGCGACGGTCAGCAGCAGCATCGCCGCGCCGAAGGCCAGTGCCTGCGGGACGAGAACGCGGTGCTGCCCGTACCGGTCGACCAGCTTGCCGAGCACCGGCAGGGCCACGCCGGCGGCCAGCGTGAGTGCCCCGATGACCGCCCCGGCCGCGGCGTATCCTCCGCCGCGCCCGGTGATCGCGAGGATCAGGCTGACGAACACCATGGACGAGGTAAGCCGCGAGACAAAGCCGGCGGCGGCGAACTCCCTGGTGCCGGGCTGATCGAACAGGCTGGCGTAGGCCCGCAGCACACGCACTGGCGTCCCGGGCCCGAAGCTCACGCAGTGAGCATCGCGGATCGCCTTGGTCAAGTCAATACCGCGTCACGATGGCCGTCGGCGGTACACAAAGAACGCCCGGTCCGATTCGTCGTCCGGTGCGCCCCCCACGGGGTCGGCGAGCTCGAGCAATTGAAGCCCGGAGGGCATTGCTCCCAGGATCTGGCGGATTTCTGGCGCGAGCTCGCGAAACTGGCCATGATGGAGCCGGTACTGGTCCTGGCCTGCGGGCTCGAATATCCGCACGTCCCACAGGTAGCGGGATCCCTCTTCCGCGCTGACGTTTATGATGACCGTGTTGCCGTCGAACTCGTGCACCTGGGTCTTCTCGCGGGCCTCCCTGTCCAGGTGGCCGGCCGTGTTGACGTCGAAGATGAACAGCCCGCCCGCGGCCAGGTGACCGCTCGCGCACGCGAAGCACGAGATCCAGCGATTAAATTCCGTCAGGTGGTTCAGGACATCATAGGTGCAGACGATGACGTCGAATCTGCGCCCCAGGTCGAACGACGAGATATCGCCTTGCACGAATTCCGCGCCCGGTAGCCTCGCCCGCGCGCGGTCAAGCATGTTGGGCGAGATGTCCATTCCGGCGAGTGAGCCCACTTCCGTGAGCCCCTGAAGCACCGCGCCTGTCCCGCAGCCGAGTTCAAGAAGGGATGAAGCGGCTGGGGCATAACGCCCGATGCAATGCTTAACCTGCTCGCTCCTGAGCGATGAGTCACTCATAAGCCGGTCATAGAATTTGGCAAGCGGATCGTAATCGGCCACGCCTCAATGATACATTCAGCCCTGCTTCCGGCGGGAGGCCCCGGGGGGGCTGCCGGCTCGTCTGGATCTGAAACTACAACTCAGGCGGGGTATGGTGGGCTCGTGGGAGAAGTTCCGGATGACCCGTGCTCCATCGCCCGTAGCCTCGGGGTGCTGGGGGAGCGCTGGACGTTCCTGATCGTGCGGGAGGCGCAGCAGGGGGCCGACCGCTTCTCCCAGTTCCGCGAGGCGCTCGGCGTGGCCGCCGACGTGCTCTCCCAGCGGCTGGGCACGCTCGTGGCGCACGGCGTGCTGGAGAAGGTGCCCTACCAGGAACCAGGGCAGCGCGCCCGCGACTCCTACCGCCTCACCCCGGCGGGACAGGAGCTGGCGGTGGTGCTCGCGGCGCTGCAGCAGTGGGGCGACGAGCACCTGCCCTGGCGCGAGGGGCCGAGCATCCTGCGCCGGACCCGCGATGGCGGGCGGCCGGTCCACGTCGGCTTCATCGACGACGGCGGCCGCGAAGTCCCCGCAGGCGGCGTGGCGCTGGTCCGCACCGCTGCCTACCCGCCGCCGCCGCCTCCGCCGCTGGCGGCGGCGGCGCGGCGGCCGGGTCGGGGGTGAGTGGCAGAGGCAGAACGCCGCGACGATCAGGTCCCTGGTCTTCGCGGTCGCGGACCGCGTGAGTTCAGGCGACTATTCCCGCAACTGGTTCCACGCCCTGCTCGTCGCACCAGGCCAGGTAGGTGGCCAGTTGCGACGCGGCATCGGCGCGTTCGCTCACCTGGCCGTCGCGCCCGAGGTATTCGACTGCCCCTCGTACCTTGATGTGCACGACGCAGGGCGTGTCACCGACCGCCTGCCAGGAGTCGATGTTGCCGGCGGGCTCGTAGACGTAGTCACCGGGGCCGACCATCTCGCCGGTGGTCAGGATTTGCCGGCTTCCGGACAGGTTGTAGGCGTGCACGTCGCCGGTGTGGCGATGGGGCGCGACCAGGCTGCCTGGTTCCAGGCGCATCAGCTCGGACCAGCCGTCGGCCTCGAAGCGCAACGGGCGGAAGGACTTGCCGGGGCCGGTGGGGATCCAGGCCATGTCATCGGCGTGCAGGGGAAGGGCGAGCTCGGGCATGGTGGGGTTCAAGGGAGAAATCCTCCGGTCGATGTTGTGGCAGCAGCGGGAGCAGATCAGTGGTCGAAGTCCGCTGCCAAGCCTCGGCGGGACAGGCTGAGAACGCTCATCGGGCCGGCAGCGTGACTTGCTGGCGTGCCGTCGCCCAGAAGCCGGGCGCAGGGCTGTTCGGTCGCCGCCGGCCAGGTCGGCCAGCTACTACTGGGCGCGGTACTGGTCGTGCTGGGCGAAGAGGCCGGCCCATTCGTCGCCGGTGAGGGTGCGTCCGGTGGCGGCGATGTCGGCCAGTTCCCGGAAGTAGGTCTCGCGAGCAATGCCGGGCGTGAACAGGATGAGCATGGATGCCGGCTGGTCGGAGTCGTTGCGGAAGGCGTGGATGCCTCCCTCGGGGACGTATTTGAAGTCGCCGGGCCCGGCGTCGGTCCAGTCGGCGCCGTCGTAGAGGCAGACCGCGCCCGAGATGACATAGAACGATTCTGCGAAGGTCTTGTGGAAGTGCGCCGACGGGCCGCCGGAGTGCGGCTTCATGTGCCATTCGTAGAGCCCGAAGCGGCCGCCGGTGAGGGACCCGGTGGCGGTGAATCGAGCGATGGTGCCGCCGCGCAACGTGTGCTGTTCGACCGTGGTGGCGTCCTGGCTGCGGGCGCTCACTTCGCCGTGGTCGGCGGTGTAGGTCATCGGAAATCCTTTCGGCGGCTGGGATCGGGTCGCTTCAGGACAGCGGCCATGGCCGGGCGATGGCTCCAACGCGGTTCCAGGCGTTGATCACCGCGATCGTCCAGATGAGCTCGGCCAGTTCGACCTCGGTGAACTCGGCGGCCGCCGCGGCGAAGACATCATCGGAGACCGGGCCGTCGGTGAGTCGGGCCGCGGCCTCGGCCAGGGCGAGCGCGGCTCGCTCCCGAGCGGTGAAGAACGGGGTCTCGCGCCAGACCGGCAGGGCATACAGGCGCCGCTCGGCCTCGCCCCCGGTTCGGGCGTCGCGGGAGTGCGTGTCGACGCAGTACGCGCAGCCATTGAGCTGCGAGGTGCGGGCACGCACAAGTTCGAGCAGCCCGGCCTCCACGCCGACCTGCCGTGAGGCCGCGTCCAGAGACGCCATTGCCCGGCTGATGCGGGGGGCGAGGTCGTCGACCGCGCTGCGGACCGGTACCGCCACTGGTGTTGCGATCGTCGTCGTCATGTCAGCTCTCCTGCCGTCCGGGGATCAGAATGACCAAACCATACCGCACAGTTCAGATGAACTCAACAGTGCAGTTCAGTGTTCCGGTATGCTTGGCCCATGAGCCAGCCCAGGACGACGCGTATCCCCGCCGGCGAGCGGGCCGACCGAAAACGGCAAGCAATCGTCGCGGCGGCTCGCACCGTCTTCATCCGCGACGGCTTCGAAGCCGGCATGGATCTCATCGCCGCCGAGGCCGGGGTATCGAAGGTGACCGTCTACAACCACTTCGGCAGCAAAGAAGCCCTGTTCCTCGCCGTGGTCACCGACGCGCTCGAATACGCGCTCGGCACTGCGGTCGCCGGCACCCAGGCCCGGCTGGACAGTTCCGAAGATCTGCGGGAGAGCCTTATCTGGACGGCCGAGGCCTGGGTGCACGGCATGACCGAGCCCGATGTCGTCGCTCTGCGCACCCTCGTGGTCAGCGAGGTACGCCGATTCCCTGAACTCGGCGCGGCATGGCAGCAGGCGGGCCCGGGACGCGCCCAACCGGCGCTGGTCGCTACGTTCCAGCGCCTGATCGGCACCGGAAGGCTGACGATGCCCGACATCGAGCTGGCCTGCATTCAGCTCTACGCGCTCGTGCTCTATCCGCACCTCGTGCACAGCGCCTACGGCCAGCGGCTCAGCCCGTCGATGACCCGCGGGCTGATCACCTGCGGCGTGGACATGTTCCTAGCCCACTACGGCTACCAGCCCGACACCATGTCGTCCTGAGGACCAGGCCGCCCAGCATGCCGGCTCCCGGCCTGGTCTATCCCGGTCGCCGGCCCCGGCCGTGAGCAGGCGGCGGGCGTGCCGCCAGGTCAGGTTGAATGCGGCCCGAACAGCGACACCCTGCGCCTGGCCCGCCAGCTCTGCCTGGGCGGCGGCAACAGCCTGACCGCGCTCACCGCCCGCCTGGACCTCACCGGGCAGGTGGGGAGCCTGGCGGCAGGCAGCCAGCCCACCGCGCGCTGCGGGACACCATCGCGACTGCCCTGCTCCTGCCAGCCCTCATCGCCCGGCGCTGGCCATCGGGAGCCACCCTGGCGGCGCTCCTGGAAGCCGCCGCCATCGACCTGCCCGGCGGCCATGCCCCCGCACGCGGCGACCTCCCGCAAGCCACGCTCTTCGGCCCCGCCTGACCCGCCCTGGCCCCGGCCGGCGGGAACGAGACGGACGCCCCAGGCAAGGTCCGGCACCCTGCCGAAATGATCGGCAGGGTGCCCTTATCGCTACCGGCTCGTTTTCACGCCGAAGCCATTACAGCGACTCTACAAGCCCCGCCCACTGCGCTGAAGAAAGAATCAGCATCCCGCCATCGGGGTCCTTGGAATCGCGAACCGCGCGGGTGGCCCTATCGGGCAGCACGGCTATCTCAACGCAGTTAGCCTGATCGCCCCCCGTGTAGGAGGACTTCACCCACTTGAGCTCATCCACAGCGCGATTCCTTCACTTTAGTTATGAAGCGGATAGAGGCATCCGGCGACATGGCGGACGCGCGGATGAGATCAAAATACGACATCCGCTCGCGGACCTCGTCTTTATCGTCTGTCAGCCTGCCGGATGACGATCCCTCAGTATACCAGACGGGAAGGTCCTCCGTGAATTCCATTACCCGCAGCGGGCCGGCCGAGCCGGGGTGCCTGGTCGCGGAGAAGCGGATTACCTGGATAACGGTGTCCGGCCGCCGGGCGGCCACTTCCAGGCTGGCTAGCTGGGCGCGCATGGCGTCCCTCCCGCCGAAAGGCCGGTAAAGAATGGACTCATCGAGCACGAACCACGACCTGGGAGTGCTAGGGCTCTTGAAGATGTCCTGCCGGTCAATGCGCAGCCGTAGCTTCTCGTCTATGGCCTCCTCGGCGGCGAACGGGTTGGCCGACTCGATGACCGCCCGCGCGTAGTCGGGCGTCTGGAGCAGGCCGGGAACCGCGCGAAGCTCGTAGTCGTGGATCTTGAACGCCTGCGCCTCCAGCGTGGCCAGCTTCTCGGCTGACTGCTCGCCGAAGGCCGTGACCTCCCACAGCTTGACGACCTTCCCGTTCGCGTTCAGCGCCCGGTCGATACTCGCGATCGTCGAAGGGGTGCCGGCCGCGCTGCCCCTTTCCAGGCCGCTGATAGTCGGTTGCGAGCAATGAGCAAGCTGGGCCAGCTCCGTCTGGGATAGGCCCGCTTCCTCCCGGAACGTCCGAAGCAGCTCTCCCGCGATCTGCGCCGGGCTCTTCTGCATGTGCCCCACACTCCCTCTTCCGTGACCTGCCGTTATTAGTGGCGCCCCGCCGTTATTAGCCACACGCCACTATTATCAGCGAGGCAGGCGCTTTATTAACGATGCCGGGCCACTAGAACACTTCGAGCTTGATGGGGAAATCCCCTATGCACGGTAACGCGCGTGGTGCATCGTTGTCGATACCGCACCCCGGTTCCGCGCTAACTCGGACCGGAGGCTCTCGGCGGAAACGCCACAGTCAAAGGAGTTGAAGTGGAAGGTCCTGGGCACTACCGGAACCATCACGAGCCAAGCGAGATGAGCACGGATGACCTCGCCGCCGCGTACGGCGTCGCCGCGCGGCTGAGGGCATTCGAGATCGGGGGCTCGATCGACTGCTCGCTGCGGCTTTGGATGTTCACCGTCAAGCAGGAGCTGACCGGGCGGGGGGCGCTGGAGCGCATCCGCGACTACCTGCCGGTCTACATCGACCCGACCCGCCGCGAGCCCGTCTACGGGCCGCGCGCCGCCCTGTCCCGCCCGCTCGGCGACGGCAAGGCCGCGCCGGCGCTGACGGCCGTCCCCGGGCAGATCGCGGGCTGAGGGCAAGGCTGCCCGGAAAGGGGGCCCGCGAGGCGAGGCAGGCGCAGGCGGACCGCGACGCGCGCGACCCGCACCCGCGCTAGTAGCCGGGTCGCTTCCCGTCCGCCGCCCGCTGAGCCCGGGAATGTTAATATGGCCATACCGTTACGTTGGGTGACCAGTCGCGGAGGGTCTGAGGGCCAGGTCGTGGAAGAGTGCGGCGAACTTTGACGGGATCATCTGAGGCAGTGCCGAGCATGCTGCCATCCCAGCGCCAGGACCGGATCCTGGAGGAGGTCCGGCGGTCCGGCGGCGCCCGCATCGCGCAGCTGGCGGAGCTCCTGGGAGTGTCGGAGATGACGGTTCGCCGCGACATCGACGCGCTCGCGGCCCGGGGCCTGGTGAAGAAGGTGTACGGCGGCGCCACCGTCTCCCAGCAGGGCACCAGCGACGAGCCGGGATTCGAGGCGAAGTCATGGCGCGAGCCGGAGGCCAAGGAGCTCATCGCCGCCGCGGCCGCGGCGCTGGTGCAGCCCTCGGCGACCATCGCGGTCAGCGCGGGCACGACCACCTACGCGCTGGCCGCTCACCTGGCGCTCATTCCCCGGCTCACGGTGGTGACCAACTCCCTGCGGGTCGCCGATCACCTCTCGGCCAACGGCGACCGGTCGCAGACGGTCGTGCTCACCGGAGGGGTCAGGACGCCATCGGATGCCCTCGTCGGCCCGATCGCCGTCCAGGCCATCAGCGGCCTGCACGTCGACTACCTGCTCTTGGGCGTCCACGGCATGGACCCGGCCAGCGGCTTCACGACCCCCAACCTCATGGAGGCCGAGATGAACCGGGCGATGGTGGCTTCCGCGAGCCGCCTCATCGTGCTCGCCGACCACACCAAGTGGGGGATCATCGGGCTGGCGGCGATGGCGCCGCTCGCCGACGCCAGCATTGTCGTGAGCGACTCGGGCCTCGGCCAGGAGGCGCGCGACGTGCTCGCGGCGGCCGTGGGGGAGCTCATCATCGCCGACTCGCCCCCGCCGGGCGGCGCGCGGGACGCGGCGCCATGACGCGCGCCGCGGGCCGATGAGCGCCGCCCCGCCCGGTCCCGCCCCGCCCGGTGCCAGCCAGCCCGGTCCCGGCCAGTCGCGGGCCGGGGTCTGGCGCGCGCCCGGCCGGGCCAACCTGATGGGCGAGCACACCGACTACAACCGCGGCCTGGTCCTCCCGTTCGCCATCGGGCCGGGCATCGCCGCGACCGCCGCCGGCCGCGACGATGGCCTGCTGGTGCTGCGATCGCGGCAGGAGCCGGGCGAGCCGGCGGCCGTCGCCATCGACGCGCTCGCGCCCGGTGCCGTCGCCGGCTGGGCCGCCTACCCGGCGGGCGTCGCCTGGGCACTGCGCGAGGCGGGCTACCCGGTCCCCGCCGCCAGCATCGACTTCGACTCCGACCTGCCCGCCGGGGCGGGCCTGTCCTCGTCCGCCGCCCTCGAATGCGCGACGGCCCTCGCGCTGACCGGGCTGGGCGGCCTGGCCGTTCCCCGCCAGGACCTCGTCACCATCACGCGGCGGGCCGAGAACGAGTTCGTCGGCGTGCCCACCGGGATCATGGACCAGTCCGCGTCCCTGCTCTGCCAGGCCGGGCAGGCCCTGCTGCTGGACTGCGCGACCCTGCGGGCCGCCCAGGTGCCGTTCGACCCGGCCGCGGCCGGGGCCGAGCTGCTCGTCGTCAACACCCGGGCGCCCCACGCGCATGCCGGGGGGAGCTACGCGCGGCGGCGGGCGGAATGCGAGGAGGCGGCGCGCCAGCTGGGGGTGCCGTCCCTGGGAGGCCTGACGGACGCCAGCGACGCCGGCCGGCTCGCCGACCCGGTGCTGCGCGCCCGGGCCCGGCACGTCATCAGCGACAATGCCCGGGTCCGGGCGGCGGTGGGCCTGCTGCGGTCCGCTGCTGCCGACCCAGGCGCGGCCACGGGCCCGGCCGCCTACGCCCGGATCGGGGACCTGCTGTCGGCGGCGCACCGGTCGCTCCGCGACGACTTCGAGGTCTCCTGGCCGCAGGCTGACGTCGCCGTCGAGGCGGCCGGGGCCGCCGGGGCGCTCGGCGCCCGGATGATCGGCGGCGGATTCGGCGGCTCGGTCCTCGTCCTCGCCCCCGCCGGCGCCGGGCCCGCGGTCCGCGCCGCGATCGACGGCGCGTTCGGGCGGCGCTCGTGGACGCCGCCGGAGTTCACCGCGGCGGTCCCGTCCGCCGGGGCCGCGCGAGCCTGAGCGAGATCCCGCCCGCCTGATCAACTTTGGGTATTGACGTGTGCGAATGTTAAGAAGATTCTTCTCATCAGGCACCTAACCGACGATTGCGCACAGGCGCGCAGGACGGACGTGTTCGCTGATGAGAATCGTGAGACACCTTCGCTTGACCGGGAGGCTGCTGACCGCCGTCGCGGCGGTGGCGCTGGCCGGCGCGGGGATGCTCGCCCAGCCAGCCACCTCCCATGCCCAGGGATCGCCGGACTCCTGCGACATCTACGCCACCGCGGGCACGCCCTGCGTGGCGGCGTACAGCACGACGCGGGCGCTGTACAACGGCTACAACGGGCCGCTGTACCAGGTCAGGCGCTCCTCCGACGGCGCCACGACCAACGTGGGCCTGCTGTCGGCCGGCGGCTACGGCAACGCCGTCACGCAGGACGCCTTCTGCGCGCACGCCAACTGCGTGATCACCGAGCTGTTCGACCAGTCCGGGCGGGGCAACAACCTGACCATCGAGGGGCCAGGCGGAGCCGCCGGGCAGGACGTCGGCGCCAACGCCGCCGCGCTGCCGGTCACGGCCGGCGGCCACCGGGAGTACGGCCTGTACATAGCGGGGACCACCGGCTACCGGGACAACAGCACGTCCGGGGTCGCGGTCAACGGGAGCCCTGAGGGCATGTACATGGTGGCCAGCGGCACGCACGTCAACTCGGGCTGCTGCTTCGACTTCGGCAACGCCGAGACCAACACCCGCGACAATGGCGCCTCCCACATGGACGCGGTCAACCTCACGACCTTCTGCGAGTTCCCGGCCTGCACCGGAAGCGGCCCCTGGGTCGAGGACGACATGGAGAACGGCCAGTACATGGGGGGCAGCGGCCGGAACCCGAATGACACCTCCAGCAACAGCGACTTCGTCACCGCGCTGCTGAAGAACAACGGGCAGACGAGCTTCGAGCTGCGGGGCGGCAACGCGCAATCCGGCGGGTTGTCGACCTTCTGGAACGGGTCCCTGCCCAGCGGGTACGCGCCGATGCACCAGGAGGGCGCGATCGTGCTCGGCACCGGCGGCGACAACAGCAACGCGTCGGTCGGCTCGTTCTTCGAGGGCGTCATGACGGCGGGCTTCCCGAGCGACGCGGCCGACAACTCCGTGCAGGCCAACGTCGTCGCGGCCGGCTACGCGGGCAACTCCGGCGGCCCGCCGCCGGGCGCGGGCACGATCGGCGCCCCGGGCGGCCAGTGCGTTGACGTCATCGGCGACGACTCCGGGACCGACGGCGCGGCGGTGGACCTGTGGAACTGCCAGCCGGGCGCCATCGACCAGCACTGGGCGCACAACTCCGACAACTCGCTCAGCACCCTCGGCCGCTGCCTCGACATCGACGGCGACGGGACCGCGGCCGGCACCAAGGTCGAGCTGTGGGACTGCAACGGCGTGGGCGGCCAGAAGTGGGTCCAGCAGTCCAACGGCTCGCTGCGCAACCCCCAGTCCGGGCTGTGCCTCGATGATCCCAGCGGCAACACCGCCAACGGCACGGTGCTGCAGATCTACACCTGCAACGGCACCTCGGCCCAGGTCTTCTCCGTGAACGGCGGCGGCATGATCGGCGGGCCGGGCGGCCAGTGCGTCGACGTGGGCGGTGACGACAGCGGCACCGACGGCACCACGGTGGCGTTGTGGGGGTGCCAGTCCTACGCGGTCGACCAGCACTGGTACCACAACGCGAACGGGTCGCTGGAGACGCTGGGGCGCTGCCTCGACATCGACGGCAACGGGACCGCGGCCGGCACCAAGGTCGAGCTGTGGGACTGCAACGGGGTCGGCGGCCAGGTCTGGCAGCAGCAGTCGAACGGCTCGCTGCTGAACCCGCAGTCGGGGCTGTGCCTCGATGATCCCAGCGGCAACACCGCCAACGGCACGGTGCTGCAGATCTACACCTGCAACGGCACCAGCGCCCAGCAGTTCGCGCTGAGCTAGCCCTGTCTCTAGCTAGACTCCGCCGCCCGCTAGCCCGGCCACGCGCCGGGCTAGCGGGCGGGCCTCATCGACCTCATCGTGGAGCGTCCCGGGATGCCAGTAACGCGCCGTACCCTCATGAAGTCAGCGCTCGCGGCCGGCGGGCGCTGGCCCTCGGGCAGTCATTCGCGCCCCGGCACGCCAGGCCATCACGACTGGCGGCGGCGGCCCCTACACGCCGAACGGCAGCGGGCTCGCGGCCAACGCCTTCCTGCGGCCGCCCCCCGCCGCGGTCAGCACCCCGGTCACCTGTTCAACGTCGCGGCCCGGCTGGCGGACGAGACGCCCGGCGGGTGGCTCGCCAACCAGTACGACAACCCGGCCAGCCCGCTCGCGCACGTCCGCACCACCGGGCCGGGGATCTGGCGGCAGGCTGGCGGGCGCGTCACCCACTTCGCCGCGGGCGTGGGCACCGGCGGCACGATCAGCGGCACGAGCCGGTACCTGAAGGAGGCCTCCGGCGGCCGCGTGCGGATCGTCGGCGCGGACCCGGAGAGCTCTCGCTACGCCGGCGGCGACGGCAGTCCGTACTACGCGGAGAGCATCGGCCATTCCCTGCGCCCCCAGGCGGGCGAGGACGCCCGGCCGGAGTCATTCGGCCCCGGCGCGGTGGACCAGTCCGGGCGGGTCGGCGACCGGGAGTCGCTGGCGGACAGCACCGCGACCGCCGGCCAGGCCCTGGCGGCGGCCGACGCGGCCCAGCCCCTCGTGCTCGTCGTGGTGCCACGGCCCAGCCGGCCTCATGGCCTGGCCGCGAGCGAGGTCATCGGCTCCTTCTCGCCCGCGCGGCTCGCGGCCAGCGTGGCCGCGGGCCGCGCCGCTGGCGATGCCCCGGTCACCGCGCACGCCGACGCGCCGCCGCCGACGGCCGGCACCGGGCAGTCCGCGCTGGCCGCGCTGGCCGCGCTCGGCCCGGCTGGCCCGGGACCGGACGCGGTCCTCGTCCTGCGCGACGGGCGGGCCCGCGCCATCGTCACCCGGGCCGAACTGGCCGCCGCGCAGGGTTGATGGCCATTGCCCCATGGCCTAAGATCTGGTTTCGTGCCTCTGGTCGGAGAGCGCAAAAGCAGGTAAAGGGGTAGGGGCAATGCCGCATATCGATCTGGGTAATGACCAGCACGGGATAAGGTCCCTCTTCGAATACCGGCCGGAGACGGCCCGTCCGCTCAACCAGCTAGTAGAAGTACTCCTACGGGGGCCGAGCACGCTGACCCGGGGGGAGCGTGAATTGATCGCTTCCTACGTTTCGTCGCTCAATAAGACCGTCTATTGCGCCAATATCCACGGGGCATTTGCCGCCGCCCAGCTGCCGACCGGCAGCGCGCTAGTCGACCAGGTGCGGGCCGACCCGGCCAGTGCCCCGGTCAGCGACAAGCTCAAGGCCCTGCTCGCGATTGCCGCGGCCGTCCAGCAAGGCGGCCTGAACGTCACCGACGACGACGTCAAGGCCGCTCGCGAGGCGGGCGCGGATGACCGGGAGATCCACGACACGGTCCTCATCGCGGCCGCGTTCTGCATGTACAACCGCTACGTCGACGGGCTCGCGACAACCGTGCCGGAAGATCCGGCCTGGTACGACGCGGCCGCCGTGGGCATCGTGAGCAAGGGATACATGGCCCGGTTCGGCGAGCCGCATAGCTGATTTCCCGGCGGCATGACAGCGCCGGGCCGGCCCTGCCCCACTTCGTTTTCCCGGACCCTGGCGCCAGCGCCCGCGGCGGCGCGGGGATGAATGCCGTCAGTCGGGAGCCTTGACGCGGACGGGACGGGGGGTAACGATGATGTGGCCATGGGTCCGTCGCGGCGTTACGCGCCGTAGCGTACCCGGTTGCACCCCGCATGCTGGAGGTCAATGATGATCGAGTTTGCTGGCGGGCGCATCGCTCGGGTGATTCGCGCGGGCGCTGCCCGGTACGCGAGCGGACCGCGCCGGCGCGGGCGGCGGCGCCTCGCCGCGGGCGTGACGGGGGCGCTGCTGGCCGCGTCGGCGGTGAGCGCCTGCGCGACCGCCGGCGCCGCGACCGGGCCGGTCACGCTGAACTACTACCTCTACCCCGACACCTCGGGCGCGACCCAGGCCGCCATCGACAACTGCAACCAGCAGAGCAACGGCGCCTACCGGATCTCCTGGCAGCAGCTGCCCGCCGCCTCCGACGGCCAGCGCCAGCAGCTGGTCCGGCGGCTGGCCGCCCACGACGGCTCGATGGACATCCTCGGCCTCGACGTGACCTGGGAACCGGAGTTCGCCCAGGCCGGCTGGATCGAGCCCTGGACCGGCGCCAACAAGGCCGCGGCGGAGGCGGGCACGCTCGGGCCGGCGCTGCAGACGGCTACCTGGAAGGGGCAGCTCGTCGCGGTGCCCGACAACACCAACACCCAGCTGCTGTGGTACCGCTCGGACCTCGTGCCGACCCCGCCCACCACCTGGGCGCAGATGATCGCCGACGCCGAGCAGCTGGCCAAGGCGGGCAAGCCGCACTACATCGAGGTCCAGGGCGCGCAGTACGAGGGCGCGACCGTCTGGCTGAACACGATGGTGGCCAGCGCCGGGGGCAGCGTGATGAACGCGACCGCGACCGCGCCGTCGCTCGGCGCGCCCGCCGTCCAGGCCCTGACGATCATGAAGCAGCTCGCCGACTCCCCGGCGGCCGACCCGTCCCTGCCGGTGCAGATGGAGAACCAGAACCGGCTCGCGATGGAGGCGGGCACCGCCGCCTTCGAGCTGAACTACCCGTTCGTCTATCCGGCGATGAAGGCCGACAACCCGGCCCTGTTCAAGAACTTCAAGTGGGCGCTGTACCCCGAGGTCACCGCGGGAACGCCGGCCAAGGTGACCATCGGCGGCATCGACCTCGCGGTCAGCGCCTACTCCCAGCACAAGAGCCTCGCCTTCCAGGCCGCGCTGTGCCTGCGCGACAAGCAGAACCAGCTCATCGGGGCCACCGAGGGCGGCGTCCCGCCCACCATCGCCAGCCTCTACAACGACCCGGCGATGTTCGCCGACTACCCGTTCCACGCCGACATCCTGAGCTCGCTGGAGCACGCGAGCGTCCGCCCGCAGACCCCGCTTTACCAGGTCGTGTCCATCGACCTGTCGCACCTGATCTCGCCTGCCGCCGGGATCAACCCGGCCGGAACCGAGCAGTCGATGGCCGGCCAGGTCACCAACGCGCTGCAATCCAAGGGGCTGGTCCCGTGACCCGAAGGAGGGGCCGATGAGCACCACCACGCCGGCCGTAGCCGCCGAGGCCTCGTCCGCCCAGGCGGGGCGGCGGGGCAAGCCACCGCTGTCCGAGGGCGCCCGGGCCGAGCGCAGGCTCGGCCTCATGCTCGTCGCGCCCGCGGTCATCGTGATGATCGCGGTGACCGCCTACCCGGTCATCTACGCGATCTACCTGTCCCTTGAGCGCTACAACCTCGAGCTGCCGGATGCCACCAAGTTCATCGGCTTCGCCAACTACGGGGCGGTGCTGAGCTCGTCCTACTGGTGGCAGTCGCTGTCGGTGACCCTGATCATCACGGTGTTCTCGGTGGCGATCACCCTGGTGCTCGGCATGCTGCTCGCCATGGTCTTGCACCGGACCCTGTTCGGGCGCGGCCTGGTGCGGACCACCGCGCTGATCCCCTACGGGATCGTGACGGTCGCCGCCGCCTACAGCTGGCAGTACGCGTGGACGCCCGGCCAGGGCTACCTGTCCTCGGCGTTCGGCAACGGCGCGCCGCTGACCAGCCAGTCCCAGGCCATCGTCGTGATCGTCATCGCCGAGATCTGGAAGACCACCCCGTTCATGGGCCTGCTGCTGCTGGCCGGGCTGTCGCTGGTGCCGGAGGACCTGCAGAAGGCCGCGAAGATGGACGGCGCCACCGGCTGGCAGCGCTTCACCCGGATCACGCTGCCGCTGATGAAGCCCGCGATCTTGGTCGCGCTGCTGTTCCGGACGCTGGACTCCTTCCGGATCTTCGACAGCATCTTCATCTTGACCAGCGGGAACAACGGAACCGCGTCGGTGTCGACCCTCGGCTACGACAACCTGTTCAACGCGCTGAACCTGGGCATCGGGTCGACGATCTCGATCCTCATCTTCATCTGCGTGGCGATCGTCGCGGTCATCTTCATCAAGGGCTTCGGCACCGCCGCCCCCGGCTCCGACCTAGGAAAGAGGTAACGAGCTGATGGCTGCCATCACCCCCCAGCAGCGGGCCAGCTGGACCGCGGCCAACTTCGTCGTCATCGCGCTGGCCCTCATCCCGGTCCTGTGGCTGGTCTCGCTCTCGCTCAAGACGCCCGCGGCCGTGCTCGACCCGTCGTTCCTGCCCGCCCAGTGGACGTGGGGGAACTACAGCGGGATCCTGACCAGCGCGCAGTTCCTGCGCCCGCTGGTCAACTCCATCGGCATCGCCCTCATCTCCACCCTCATCGCCGTGGTGCTCGCCTCCATGGCCGCCTACGCGGTCGCGCGGCTCCGGTTCCCGGGCAAGAGCGTGCTCATCGGGATGGCGCTCCTGATCGCCATGTTCCCGCTGATCGCGCTGGTGACGCCGCTGTTCACCATCGAGCGGGCGCTCGGGCTGTTCAACACCTGGCCCGGCCTGATCATCCCCTACGTCGCCTTCGGCCTGCCGCTGGGCATCTACACCCTGTCGGCCTTCTTCCGCGAGATCCCCTGGGAGCTGGAGAAGGCGGCCAAGATGGACGGCGCGACCCCGTTCCAGGCCTTCATCATGGTCATCGCGCCGCTGGCCGCGCCGGGCATGGTGACCACCGCGATCCTCGTCTTCCTGGCCTGCTGGAATGACTTCCTGCTGGCGATCTCGTTCACCTCCACTACCAGCTCACGGACCGCGCCC
The DNA here is from genome assembly GCA_036276115.1 of Trebonia sp. Taxonomy (GTDB): domain Bacteria; phylum Actinomycetota; class Actinomycetes; order Streptosporangiales; family Streptosporangiaceae; genus Trebonia. Next base: position 19,970 of record DATBEM010000196.1, on the reverse strand, counting down.
GCCGCGATGGAGTACTTCAGCGGCGGCTCGGTCTTCACGGTCCCGACCGGCCCGATCGCCGCCGCCGCCGTGGTCATCACGATCCCGATCATCATCTTCGTGCTGTTCTTCCAGCGCCGGATCGTCGCCGGGCTCACGTCCGGCGCCGTCAAGGGCTAGGACCACGGGGAAAGCGGAGAAAGGACAGTCCAGTGGCGGACATCGTGCTCGACAAGATCACCAAGCGCTACCCTGACGGAGCGCTCGCGGTGAATGACTTCAACCTGGATATCCGCGACGGCGAGTTCGTGATCCTGGTCGGCCCGTCGGGCTGCGGGAAATCGACGACGCTGAACATGATCGCCGGGCTGGAGGACATCAGCTCGGGCGAGCTGCGCATCGGCGGCCAGGTGGTGAACAACAAGTCGCCCAAGGACCGCGACATCGCCATGGTCTTCCAGAGCTACGCCCTCTACCCGCACATGACCGTGCGGGAGAACATGGGCTTCGCGCTCAAGCTGGCCAAGACGCCCAGGGACGTGATCAACACCAAGGTGGAAGAGGCGGCGCAGACCCTGGACCTGACCCAGCACCTCGACCGCCGGCCGGCCAACCTGTCCGGCGGCCAGCGGCAGCGGGTGGCGATGGGCCGGGCGATCGTGCGCGACCCGGCCGTGTTCCTGATGGACGAGCCGCTGTCCAACCTCGACGCCAAGCTGCGGGTGCAGATGCGGACCGAGGTGTCCCGGATCCAGCGGCGGCTGGGCACCACGACCGTGTACGTGACCCACGACCAGACCGAGGCGATGACGCTGGGCGACCGGGTCGCGGTCATGCGCGGCGGCCTCCTGCAGCAGGCTGGCAGCCCCAAGGAGCTGTATGACCGGCCCGGCAACCTGTTCGTGGCCGGCTTCATCGGCTCGCCGGCGATGAACTTCCTGTCCGGCACGCTGGAGGAGGGAAAGGTGCGCACGCCCCTGGGCGACTTCCCCCTGGGCGAGCGGATCCGCCGCGCGGTCACCCGGGCGGGGGCTGACCGCCAGGTCGTCGTGGGGATCCGGCCGGAGAACTTCGAGGACGCCGCGCTGGTGCCGCCCGACAACCGCGGCCACGGGATCACGTTCAGCGCCGGCATCGACGTGGTGGAGTCGATGGGCTCGGACGTGTTCGCCTACTTCACGCAGGAGCGCGACGCCGGGGTGCGGTCAGCCGAGCTCGAGGAGCTGGCCCGGGACTCCGGCCAGGCGGACACCGGCGGCCGGGGCGACGCGATCGTCGCCCGGCTCGACGCCGCCACCCAGGTGCGCGAGGGCGGCGCCGCCGAGCTGTGGGCCGACGCGCGCGTCATCCACGTGTTCGACCCGGCCAGCGGCCGTAACCTGTCGCTCGACGGGGACGGCGACGGCCCGGCGACCCTGTCCGCCCCGCCCGCCCCCTGATACGGGCGCACGTCGAGGCCGCGCTGTCGCAGCGCGGCCTCGACCCGGTAGATCTCTGCCCGCGGGCTCCCGTCGGCGGGCGGCGAGGGGACCCCCAGGCGCCGGCAGGCGGCCGACAGGGCGTCGATGTAGGCGCCGCGCACCGCCCGCACCCGGTGGTGCTTGGCCGTCAGGCCGTCGCGGGTCTCGGTGTCGTCGAGCTCGGCCCGCAGCCGCCGCAGGTCCGCCGCCAGCCGGTCGAGCGGGGCCGGGGGCGGCGCCTTGCGCCGCGCCTCGTCCGCCCATCGCGCCAGCCGCCACGCGCCGATGAGCGCGCATCCGGCGGCTGGCATCAGCGCGAGGACGAGGACCAGTTCGATGGCCGGGCTCACCCCCCTAGTGTCGGGCGCCCAGGGAGCGAAGGCAACCCCGGCGGCCGGCGCGCCTCGCCCGCGGCAGGGCCGTTGCCCGGGCCGGCGAAGCGGGTCGGCCCGGCAACGAGGCGGTGACCGCCCTAGCTGTTGTCGACCTCCACCCCGTCGAAGGTCATGTACGTGCCGTCGGCCTTGGTCAAGACGAGCGTGTGGACGCCGGCCGTCAGGCCGCTGGCCGACCAGGTGACGACGTTCGCGTGCCGCTGGCCGTCACTGGGCACGGTATCGACGCTGGCCGGGGCGCCTGCGTCGACCGCCGCCGAGAAGTGGCCCTGGTCGGTGCTCAGCTCCCCGTACACCTTGATGCCGGTGCCCGCGAACGTGTACGTGATCGTCGAGCCGTTGTCGGTCGCGTAGTGGATGTCGTCCTGGTAGTCGCCGTCCCCCCGGTTGCTGGAGTAGCTGAACCCGGAGTACTGCAAGCCGGCGTCGGTGTCGTTGAGGCGGACGGCCGCCGGCGGCGTGCCGACGACGAAGACGGTGGTCGCCGGCGGTGAGTCGACGCCGCGCGGGCTGGCCTGCACGGCGGTGAGCGCGTGCTGGCCGCCGGCCTCGGTCGCGGTGCACGACCAGGCCGAGCCCGCGACGGTCACGGTGCAGACCGGGGAGCCGCCCTCGGTCACCGTGATGGTGTCGCCGGTGATCCCCGTGCCCTTGATGGCGACCGTGCTCGCGACGCCGGTCGCCCCCGACGCGGGGGCGGTAATGGCCGGCGCGGCCACGAGGCCGCCCACGGACACCTGCGAGGCGCTCGCGCCGGCCGGGAGCGTCGCGATCAGGAACCCGGGGGAGAGCACGTCCACCCTCGGGGACGCGTGGCCGGAGAAGTAGACCGGGATGCCCGGGGCGAAGCCGGCCCCGCCGATGAGCACCCGCATGCTGGTGGCGCCGCCGGAGTAGGTCGCCTGGGGAGCCGACACGTAGTCGGTCTCCAGGCTGGTGGCGGTGGCGAACGCCTGGCCCGCGCCGTCTGGCCCGGCCGCCTGCAGCGGCGCCAGCTGCAGGTCGTTCGGCCCCGGCGAGGCCGCGATGGTGGTGTTGCTGCCGACGTGGCTGTCGGTCGCGCTGGCGCAGATGTACTGGCCGGCCGACGCCGAGAAGTAGTTCCCCTCGACCAGGAAGTGCCCGGTCGGGGCGCAGCCGCCCTGGGCGTTGGCGCCGTTGTTGTGGAACTGCACGTTGCCGACGTAGTGGATCCACTCCGAGCCGGCGTCGTCGTAGAAGGACGCGAAGCCGGGGCCCGAGCTGTAGGTGACGTTGCCGATCACTTGCAGGCCGTGGGCCATGGTGGCGTCGAAGTCGATGGTGGTGCCGTCAGCCGCGTACTGGTAGGCGCCCTGGTGACCCTCCATGTAGACGCCGCCGCCGTCCCCGAGCACCTGCAGGTAGTCGTGGATGAGGTTGTAGCTGATGGTGTTGTCGGCGTTGATGTTGAGCGAGTTGAACGGGTGGCCGGCGTCATCGACGTGCCCCTGGATGACGCCGGCGGTGATGCCGGTGTAGGGCAGGTCGTACAGCTCGTTGTGGGTGACCGTCGTGCCCCGGTTGAAGAGCAGGGTGATCCCGCTGGCGGAGGGGTAGTCGGTGCCCACGCGGGTGATGACGTTGTCGGCGATGGTGTTGCCGGTGTCGATCTCGTTCGCCCCGATCGTGTCGGCGGCCACGGCCGACGGGTCGGGGGTGCAGTTGTCCTTGATCGCCTGGGCGCTGTCGGGGTTGTCCTTGAGGTAGTCGGGGAAATGGGCCGGGTCGGGGTTGACCGGGGTCGGGTCGGCCGTGCAGCCGAGCAGGACCGAGGTCGAGGCGATGGCGGTGAACTCATTGCCCTGGACGAGGTTGTCCGACGAGCCGTAGGCGATGCCCAGGGCGGCCCCGCCGAGGTCGGTGAACTTGTTCCCGGTCAGCGTGACGTGGTCGGCGGCGGTGAAGGAGACGTTCGCGTGCGGCTCGGTCAGCAGGCCCCAGGGGCAGGTGCCGGCCGGGCTGGAGAAGTTGCACATCCCCTGGTTGCTCGCGCCGGTCATGTGCAGGTTGCTCTGCACGTCGGCGAAGCCAGCCGGGCCGGACGGGGCGTTCCAGGTGGCACCGGAGAACGTGATCCCGGAGAACGTGAGGTCGTGAACGGGATGGGCGAGGCTCCCCGCGCCCTGCACGAGGGTCTCCAGGCGCGGCAGCTCCACGTCGAGGCTGGCCGGGCTGGCCCCGTCCAGCGGGTCGACGTACAGGGTGTGGGCGGACTGGTCGAGGAACCACTGCCCCGGGTGGAGCAGGCCGCGCGCGTCCTGGATGGAGCCCGGCATCTGGGAGGTGCTCATCGAGGGCAGGCCGCCGCTGGCCTGGGTGAAGGTGGCCCGGTCGGTGACGTCGGTCCAGCACGGCTCGTCCATCGCCAGCGAGGTGCCGGCCAGCGACTGGACGCGGCACTCGGAGTCGGTCCACTGCCCGTTCCCGCCGGGGTAGTTGAACTCAACCTGCTGCAGCTGGGCCGGGGTGAGGGCCGAGAAGAACGCGACCGCGGCCGGGTCGCCCGACAGGTCGTACCCGGTGGCTGACCCCTTCCAGCCGCCCGCGAAGTGCAGCTGCGCCGGCGTGGCCTGCGCGACGGGCGCCTCGGTGCCGTCGATGTAGAGCTGGCGGCTGGCGCTGGCGGCCGGGACGGTGGCGGACCACGTGCCCGCCGCCGACGACGCCGTCCAGCCGGTCACCCCGGACGCGCCGGACAGCACCGGGTGGGCGCCGCGCGCGGCCGTCCACACGACCGGGTGCCCGGCGCTGCCCGAGTCGGCCGGGCCGAAGTCGAGCGGGGCCGCCAGCCGGTAGGTGCCGTCGCCGAGGACCACCTGCACGTCGGCGGCGTGTCCCTGGCGGGCGCGCCGGGCGGCCTGCCGGGCGGTGGTGATCGAGCACGGCTTCCCGGGCGAGCACTGGGTACCGGAGCCGCCGGGGGCTGCGTAGACGCGCTGCGGCCCGGCGGCGCTGGCGGTGGCCGCGGACACGAGGCTGGTCGCGAGGACCGTCGTGGCCGCGGCCGCGGCGATGAGGAGCGCGAAGGTTCGACGTTTTAGGAGCGGCACGCGGGGGTCTCCTCCCCAGAGGGGCACTGCGAGAGAAATTCATCAGATCTATATGGCGATGAAACCGTAACCTGGGGTGGTTGTGGCGTCAATAGCCAAGAAGCATCCGATGACTTGCTCGTCCTTGCCTGGCCGCGTTCCGGCCCTACCCGCCCAGGGGCGCCTGCCCGGCCGGCCTTCGGGGGCGATGGCGGCCGGCGGGCGCGGGCGCGCACCCCGGGCCCACCCGCCGGACCGGTGCATCACCAGCGCGCCGGCCCCGGTGGTGGCCAGGTAGTACGCCAGGCCGAAGGAGATGAGGAACAGCTCCACCGCGCTGATCATCAGCCGGCGCCCCCGCCAGGGCCGCCGCCCCGCCGCCGGGCGAGGTAGGCGAGCCTGAGCAGGACCAGCCCGGCCGTCATGAGCGCGCCCGCCGTGATGGCGAAGGCCAGCATGTTAACGCCGGTCACCGGCAGCGGCCCGATGGGCAACGGGTACATTTCCCTCTCCTCGCCTCTGGCTCTCATCCCGGGCAGCACGGCTTGCCGGACCTATTCCGGCGCCGGGCGGCGGCCCTTGCGCCGGATGACCATCAGTATGTAAACAGAAAACACGAGGGCGACCCCGAATATGGTGATGAGCGAGCCGGGCAGCGTATGGCCCCAGTAAAAGCCAGTGCCGTACCCGAACCGGACGGTGAGGACGACGATCATGAGGAGCCGCAGCTGGTTCATGGCGATGGCCAGCTTGGCCAGCACCGGCTCGTTCCGGCTGGTCAAGATGGCGACGCGGGTCGCCGGGCTGACTCGCCGGGCCCGCCGGCACAGGTCGAGGCCGGACTGCCCGCCGATGTCGGCATCGCAGACCAGCAACCCCGGCCGCGCCCGGCTCACCACCTCCTCGGCGGCGGCAACCGTCCTGGCCGCCGCGACTACTGAATACCGGGCGGTTGCCCCGAGCACCGCCCGCATGGCTATGTGCATGAGCACGGCCTGGTCAGCCAGCACGACGCTGAGAACCGGAGCGAATTGACCGGCTTCCGGGCGTGCTGATGGCCGGGCGACGGCAAATTCGCCGCCCCGCTCAGCCAGGAACATCGTGCGCAAAATTCATAAGCGCGGCCTGGCCGTCACCGCCCAGGTCAGCGGCAACACCACCACCGCGTCGGTCGCGGGCATCACCGCCCTGGGGGGAGCGCCGATCGCCATCAGCGCGGGCGCGGTCAGCTCCTCGTGCACCGTCAGCGCGGACGGCACCTTCACCGGGGCCGCCAGCATCGCCAGCCTCGTCATCCCGGGGCTGACCATCCCGGCCAACCCGGCCCGAACACCACGCTGTCCATTCCCCTCCTGGCCACGGTGCGTGGCGCCGCCGGGCGCGGCCCTGGGCGAGCACGAGAACGAGAACGGCGCAGGCCAGGGCCGCGCGGGCAATGCCCGCGCGGCCCTGGCCGCATGCGTGCCAGCCGGCGCCAGCTCGCCCCCGGGGCCAGGCGACGCCAGGCATCCGCAGGTCCGGACTTTGATACTCGTCAACGTCTTCGTTATGGGATCGAGATATTTGGTCGCTTGTAAATGGTCTTACCTTCATGCCAATCTGGGTGGACCCGACGCGGGAATGGCCCCGCGTCTTTCCTTCGGCGTCGAGGGAGTAGGCCCACATGAAAAGCCCGAGCGAGAAGCCGGCCGGCAATTGCGCGCACCCCCGCCACTGGCGCAAGCGCAGCACGCGGCGCATTCTGGCGGGACTGGCGGCGGGGGCGCTCAGCGCTGGCCTACTCGCCGCGTGCAGCTCAAGCTCATCCGGCGGAACAGGCGGATCCGCGAGCAGCGGCGGCAGCGGCTCGACCTATACGATTCATGCCATCTTGGCGGTGACAGGGAGCAATGCCTTCCTCGGCGACGACGAGAAGGCATCGCTGCAGAGCCTGCAGAAGCTGGTGAACTCCAGCGGCGGCATTGACGGCCACCCGGTTAACTTCGCGATTTCCGATAACCAGTCCACCGCCGCTACGTCGGTGTCGCTGGCCTCCCCGCTGCTCAGCCAGGTTCCGGTGCTCATCGTGGGCAGCGCGACCGCGACCGACCGCCCGGTCGACCAGCTGGCGACCTCGGGCAGCCCGGTCATCTACGACCTCTCCCCGGGGGACCATCCCGCGGTGGGCAGCGCCGTGTACTCGGCGTCCAACTCGACCACCAACCAGACGCTCGCCTTCGCCAACTTCGCCAAGGCCAAGGGCTGGTCGCGCGTGGCCGCGATCACCTCGACCGACTCCTCCGGCCAGGACGGCTGGACCAACATCAACGCGGCCGTGCAGGGCACCGGCGGGGCGGTCAGCGTCACCAGCCACCAGACCTTCGACCCGACCGCGGTGAGCGTCACCACCCAGCTGTCCAAGATCAAGGCGACCAACCCCCAGGCGATCTTCATCTGGACCACGGGGACCCCGCTGACGACCGTGCTGGCGGGCATGCAGCAGCTCGGCATGTCCGGCATCCCCGTCCTGACCAGCAACGGCAACGAGTCGTACAAGCAGATGCAGAGCCTCGGCAGCCAGCTGCCGGACCAGGTCTACTTCCCCAGCTCGCAGTTCCGGCTGTCGGGCAGCGCCCTGTCCGCCACCGCCTCGACCCTGGTCAGCCAGTTCAACACGGCGATGAAGGGGGCCGGCCAGCCGGTCCCCGACGAGGGCGACGCGCTGGTCTGGGACCCCGCCCTGCTGATCATCAACGCGCTGAAGAAGCTCGGCGTGGGCGCCACCGCCGAGCAGATCCACCAGTACATCTCCGCGCAGAGCGACTACGTCGGGATCTCCGGGACGTATGACTTCACGAGCAAGGCCCAGAAGGACAACCGGGGCCTGACCATCCAGTCCGTCTACGTCACCCAGTGGGACAAGTCGAAGGGCGACTGGGTGCAGGCGTCGGGCCCGGCGGGCACCTCGCTCGTCTCCCCGTCCGGCTCTGCCTCTGCCTCCGCGTCGGCCTCTTCTTAAGACGGCCCCGGGAAGCACAGGCAGTGCGATCGCTAGGGAGGTGACGGGAAATGTCGGAGTTCGGCAACATCCTGGTCGGCGGTGTGATCACCGGCGCCATCTACGCACTGCTAGCAGTGGGGTACTCGCTGATCTTCAGCGTCAGCGGCGTGCTTAACCTGGCCCAGGGCGCTTTCGTGGCGTTGGGCGCGCTGGTTATGTACTCCTTTACCCACAGTGCAGGGCTGCCGCTTCCGGTTGCCTTCATCGCCTCCCTCGCGGTGGTCTGCGCGGCGGTCGGCATCATCGAGTGGACGGTCATCCGCCCGGCGGTAACGCGGATATCGCATTCCAGCCTGCTGATGATGATGGGCGGCCTGCTGACCGCGTTCGAGGGCGCGGCCTTCTTGATCTGGGGCAGCACGCCGGTCTCGCTCAGCCCGTTCACGGGGGCCAAGCCGATCGCGTTCGCCGGGCTGTCCATCCCCACCCAGGCCTTCTGGGTGATCGGCGCCATGCTCGCCGCCGTGGCCGTGCTCAGCCTGGTCCTCATGCGGACCCGGCTGGGCCGCGGCCTGCGGGCGACGTCGGAGAACATCACCGCCGCGCGGCTGATGGGCGTGCCGGTGGACCGCATGATCATGCTGTCGTTCGCCGCCGCAGCCCTGCTCGGCGTCATCGGCGGCGCGGTGATCGCCCCGCTGACGTCCCTCGACTACAGCAGCATGGCCAGCTACACCAACGAGGGCCTGATCGCGGTCAGCCTCGGCGGCCTCGGCTCCGTCTACGGGGCGGCGGCCGGCGGCCTGGTGCTCGGCATCGTCGAGGCGGTGGTCTCAGGCTACGTGTCCTCGCTGTTCAGCACCACGATCAGCCTGATCATCTTGATCGCCATCATCTCGCTGCGCCCCCAGGGGCTGCTCGGCCGGGTGCGCGGCGCGCGGATGGACGTCGCCGAGCGCACCGCCGGCCGCGTCTACGCGCCGCCCCGGCTGCCCCGCCGGGTCATGCTCGGCGGCTCGGCCGCGGTGGTGATCGTGATGGTGTTCCTGCCCGGCATCATCCCGTCGGGCGACTTGCGCGCGGTCAACATCACCGGCATCTTCTGCCTCACGATTGTCGGCCTGGACCTATTGTCCGGCATCGCCGGGCAGGTGAGCCTGGGCCAGGCCGGGTTCATGGCCATCGGCGGCTACACGACGGCGATCTTGACCACCCACTACCAGGTGCCGACGCTGCTCGCCCTGGTGGCCGGCTGCGCCGGGTCGGCGCTCGTGGCCGTCGTCCTCGGCCTGGTCTGCGGGCGGCTGCGGGGCATGTACCTGGCGATCACCACGCTGGCGTTCGGCATCCTGGTCGAGGGCGTGGCCAACGGGCTGGGGATCACCGGCGGGCCGTCCGGGATCGGCGGCATCCCGCCGCTGACGGTGGGCAGCTTCCAGTTCGACACCGACAACAGCTTCTTCTACCTCATCTGGATCGTGGTGGGCCTGGCGCTGGTGCTCAGCGCCAACCTCGTGCGCAGCAACCGGGGCCGGATCCTGCGCGCCATGCACGGCGACCAGGTCGGCGCGCGCTCGCTGGGCCTGCGGGTGACCCGGGCCAAGATCGCGGTGTTCGCGATCAGCGCCTGCCTGGCCTCGGTCGCCGGCAGCCTCTACGCCGACTACTTCCGCTACCTGTCGCCCGACCAGGTTGGCAGCGCGGAATCGCTGCAGCTCATCACCATGCTGGTGATCGGCGGCATGGGGACGCTGTTCGGGCCGCTGATCGGCGTCACCCTGCTCACCTACCTGCCGATCGCGTTCCAGCCCCTCGCGAACTACTCGACCCTCGTCACCGGCCTGCTGCTGGTCGCGTTCTTGCGCTACCTCCCGGCGGGCCTGTGGGGCGGGGTGCTCGAGATCGTCACCCGCGGCCTGTCCCGGCTGCCCCGGGGCGGGCGGGTCGCGGCCCTCGCCGGGCTGGCGGGCGGGCCGCCGGCCGCCGCCAGCCCGGGCCCGGCCCCGGGCGAGGCCGTCCCGGCCCCGGTGCCAGCGACGGTGCCGGCCACGGTGGCCGCCGGGGAGGGCGTCCCCGCCCTGCGGGTGCAGGGGGTGTCGAAGTCGTTCGGCGGCGTGGCCGCCGTCCGCGACGTCAGCTTCGAGGTGCCGGCCGGCTCCCTGACCGCCCTCATCGGCCCGAACGGGGCCGGCAAGTCCACCTTGTTCAACCTCGTCACCAACCTGTACCAGCCGGACTCGGGCGAGGTGCGGCTGCACGGCCGGCCGCTGGGCCGGCTCGGCCCGGAGCGGATCACCTCCCTCGGCCTGTTCCGCACCTTCCAGACCGCCCGCGTCTTCCCGCAGCTGTCCGTGCTCGACAACGTGCTGGTGGGCGGCTACCGGCTCGGCCGGGCGGGCTACCTCGCGCAGGCGCTGCGGCTGCCGCGGTCGGTGCGCGAGGAGCGCGGGCTGGAGGCGCGCGCCCGCCGCCTGCTGGACATCATCGGGCTCGCCGACCGGGCCGAGGAGCGCGCCGCCGTCTTGCCGCTCGCCGCCCAGAAGTACCTGGAGCTCGCCCGGTCGCTGATGTCGGAGCCGAGCGTCGTCCTCTACGACGAGCCCGGCGCCGGCATGAACGACGCCGAGACCGAGGAGCTGGGCACGATCTTGCGCGCGATCCGGGATACCGGCCACACCGTCGTGGTCGTGGAGCACAACATGACCCTCGTCATGGGGGTCTCGGACCAGGTCGTGGTGATGGACGCCGGGCGGGTCATCGCCGCCGGGCCGCCGCAGGCGGTCCGCAGCGACCCGCAGGTCATCCGGGCCTACTTCGGAACCGCGGAGGCGAGCACCGATGCTTGAGCTGACCGACGTCCACGCGGGCTACGAGAACCGCGACGTGCTGCACGGGCTGAGCTTCTCGGTGCCGCCCGCGACGATCGTGGCCGTGGTCGGCGTGAACGGCGCGGGCAAGTCGACCATCCTCAAGGTGATCTCCGGCCTGCTCAAGGCGCGGCGCGGCACCCTGTCGGTGGACGGGCGGGGGCTGCGCGGCGGCTCGGCCAGCGAGGCGGTCCGGGCCGGCGTCGTCCACGTGCCCGAGGGGCGCCAGGTCTTCCCGAACATGACCGTCCGGGAGAACCTGATGCTCGGCGGCTACGCGATCGCGTCCTCGAAGGTGGCCGGGCGCCTTGCTGAGGTGCTGGCCATCTTCCCGGAGCTGGCGACCAGGCTCGCGGCCTACGCCGGGTCCCTGTCGGGCGGCCAGCAGCAGATGCTGGCGATCGGGCGCGGCCTGATGTCCGACCCGGGCTACGTCCTGCTCGACGAGCCCTCGCGCGGCCTCGCGCCCCAGGTCATCAGCCGCATCTTCGAGGTCATCGTGAGCTTGCGGGACGCGGGCAAGGGCGTCCTGCTGGTCGAGCAGAACGGCCAGCTCGCCCTCGGCGTCGCCCAGCAGGCGTTCCTGCTGGAGTCGGGCACGATCACGCTGACCGGGACCGGCGCGGAGCTGCTGGCCAACTCCGAGGTCGTCGACCGCTACCTCGGGGTGGGGACCGCCGCCCCCGACAGCGCCCGCCAGCAGGACTGGACCGGCCTGCTCAGCGCGGCCCTAGCCGCCCGCTAGCTGCCCGGCCCGCCTCGCGGCGCGCCCCGCCCGGGCGCGCCCGTGATGCCGCCATGGGCGGGGGATAGCGACCTGACAGCGGGGGGCCGTAGCATCGGTGTCCTGCCCCTGAGGTCACCGAAAGGACGTTTCCCGATGATCGAGTTCGACGTCAGACGATCGATGGAGCCGGTTCCCGCCCAGCAGCGCGAGGCGATCCTGGCCGCGCCTGAGTTCGGCCAGGTCTTCACCGATCACATGATCTCGATCCGCTGGAGCGTCGCCGACGGCTGGCACGAGCCGCGCCTTTCCCCCTATGAGGCGATCCCTTTCTTCCCGGGCACGGCCGTGTTCCATTACAGCCAGGAGATCTTTGAGGGAACGAAGGCCTACCGGCAGGAAAAAGGCCCGACCGTGCTTTTCCGGCCGTTCGCTAACGCGGCCCGGTTCAACCTGGCCGCGCGGCGGCTGGCGATGCCCGAGCTCCCCGAAGAGGTCTTCGTCCGCTCGCTTGAGCTGCTGGTCACCCAGGACCAGGAATGGGTGCCCGGCGGCAACGGCTACAGCCTCTACCTTCGCCCGTTCATGATCGCCACCCAGCACGGCCTTGGCTTCTCCCGCCCGTCCGACAGCTGCCTGTTCTGCGTGATCGCCTCGCCCGCCCCGCCCTACTTCGGCACCGGGCTGCGCCCGATCACGGTCTGGCTGTCGGAGGACTACACCCGGGCCGCCCCCGGCGGCACCGGGGCGGTGAAGGCCGGCGGCAACTACGCGGGGGCGTTCGCCGCCCAGGCCCAGGCCCTGGACCGCGGGTGCGACCAGGTCGTCTGGCTGGACGCGGCCGAGCACCGCTGGGTCGAGGAGATGGGCGGGATGAACCTGTTCTTCGTCTACCAGTCCGATGCCGGGACCACGATCAGCACGCCGCCGCTGACCGGGACGCTGCTGCCCGGCATCACCCGGGAGTCGCTGCTGGCCCTGGCGCCCCGGCTCGGCCTCACGGCGCGGGAGGAGCCGGTCAGCGTCGGGCAGTGGCGGGAGCAGTGCGCCAGCGGCGAGCTGACCGAGGTGTTCGCGTGCGGCACGGCGGCGGTCGTCGCGCCCGTCGGGCGGGTGCGCGGCCGCTCGGGGGAGTGGCTGGTGGGCAACGGCGAGCCGGGACCAGTGACCCGGCGCCTGCACGCCGAGCTGACCGGCATCCAGTACGGGACGCGGCCAGACCCGTTCGGCTGGGTGCACAAGGTCTGCTGAGGACGGGGCCGGCCCGGCCCGCGGCCCTGGGGGTAGCCGGCGGGTGGCCTCCCGGGCGGCGTATACTCACGAAAGCGCACGTACGCCCCCCACGTGAGCGCCAGCAAGGATTGCTCCGGTGGTCCAGCTCGGGCGGGCCGGCCCATGGAGAAGTGGTGGAGTTCAAGATCCTTGGCCCGCTGGAGGCCCTGGCGGGACCGGACCGCATTGACGTGGGCGGCCCGAGGCAGCGGATCGTCATCGCCACCCTCCTGCTCGGCGTGAACCAGGTGGTCACCACCCAGCGGCTCATCGAGGCCCTCTACGGCAGCGGCCAGCCGTCCACCGGCCGCTCGCAGGTGCAGATCGTCATCTCCGCCCTGCGCCAGGCCCTGGCCCGCCATGAGCAGCCGTCGGTGATCCGGACGCATGCGCTCGGCTACGTCCTTGAGCTCAATGGCGGCCGCCTGGACGCCGAGCGCTTCGCCGAGCTCGTCGCGGCCGGGCGGCGGCTGGGCCGCGCGCGGGCCGCGCGCGACGCCTACCGGGACGCGCTGGCGCTGTGGCGCGGCCCGGCCCTGGACGGCATCGACAGCCCGGTCATCCGGGCCGCCGCCAGCCTCCTGGACGAGCAGCGGACCGTCGTCGCCGAGGACTGCATCGACGTCGAGCTGGAGCTCGGCCGCCATCACGAGCTCATCGGCGAGCTCACTGAGCTCACCGAGGAGCACCCGCTCCGCGAGCGGCTGTACGGGCAGCTGATGCTGGCCCTGTACCGCTGCGACCGCGCGGCCGAGGCCCTGCAGGTCTACCGGACCGCCCGCCAGCGCCTGCTCAGCGAGCTCGGCATCGAGCCGAGCCAGCGGCTGCGGCACCTGGAGCAGTCCATCTTGACCCAGGACCTGGCGCTCGGTCCGCCCGCGCAATCGGTCCGGGCCCAGCCGCCCGCCCCCCGCGCGCCGAACCTGCTGCCGGCCGACATCGGGGACTTCACCGGCCGGACCGGGCACATCAGCCAGATCAAGCGGCAGCTCAGCGGGGCCGCACAGCGCGACGCGATGCCGGTCGTGGTCCTGGTCGGCAAGGGCGGGTCGGGCAAGACCAGCCTGGCCGTGCACGTATCGCACCAGCTCGCCGCCAGCTTCCCCGACGGGCGGCTGTTCGCCAGCTTCCACGGTGCCACCGACCACCCGGTCAGCCCGATGCAGATCCTGGAGCGCTTCCTGCGGGTGCTCGGCCTGCCCGGCTCGGAGATGCCGGACACGCTGGAAGAGCGGACCGAGGCCTACCTCAGCTTCCTCGGCGACCGCCGGATGCTGGTCGTGCTCGACGACGCGGTCACCGAGAGCCAGGTCATCCCGCTGCTGCCCGGCCGGGGCGGCGCGGCCTGCATCGTCACCAGCCGGCAGCGGCTGACGGGCCTGGCGGGCGCGGCCCACCTGGACGTGGACGTGCTCGCGCCCGCCCGGTCGCTGGACCTGCTGGCCCGCATCGCCGGCTCGGCCCGGGTGGAGCTGGAGGTGGACCAGGCGCTCGCGGTGGCGAGCTACTGCGGCCACCTGCCGCTCGCGCTGCGCATCGCCGGCGCCCGGCTGTCGGCCCGGCCGCACTGGAGCATCCGCGAGCTGGCCGACCGGCTGGCCGACGAGACCCAGCGGCTGGATGAGCTAAGCTACGGCGAAATGAGCGTCCGGCCCACGATCTCGCTGACCTACGAGAACGCCGACCCTGACGCCAAGCAGCTCTTCCGCCTCCTCGCGCTGGTCGACATGCCCGTCATCTCCGCCTGGCTCGCCGCCGCGCTGATCGACGAGTCGGTCGGGGAGGCCGAGGACCTGCTCGACGAGCTCGTCAGTGACCAGCTCATCGAGGTCGTCATGCCCGAATCGGGCGCGCCGGGCCAGTACCGGTTCCATGACCTGCTGCGGGTGTTCGCCCGGGAGCGGCTGGCGGCCGAGGAGCCGGCCGGACAGCAGGAGGCCGCGCTCGAGCGCGCGTTCGGGGGGCTGCTGTTCCTCGCCGAGCAGGCCCGCCTGCGCCACTGGGGCGGTGAATACGCCCGGCTGGACAGTACCGCGCCCCGCTGGACGCTGCCCGAGCACGTGGTGGTGGACCTGATCAGCGATCCCGTCGAGTGGTATGACCGGGAGCGGGACGCGCTGGTGTCGGCGGTGGAGCAGGCCGCCCAGGCCGGCCTGACCGAGCTGTGCTGGAACCTGGCCTATAACGCGGTCACGCTGTTCGAGTCCCGGTCCTACCTTGACGACTGGCGCACCACCCACGACGTCGCCCTGGCGGCGACCCGGGAGGCGGGCGACACCCGGGGCGAGGCGGCCATCTTGTTCTCGCTCGGCTCGCTGCACATGACTCGCCAGCGCTTCGACCTCGCGGCCGATTGCTTCGTCGGCGCGACCCGGCTGTTCCGCGAGGTGGGCGACGACCGGGGGAGCGCGCTGGTGGCCAGCCAGGTCGCCTACGTCCACCGGCTGAGCGGCCGGCTGGCCGAGGCGGAGGCCGAGTACGAGCAGGCCCTGGCGATCCTCGACCAGACCACGGACACCATCGCGACCGCCTACGTGCTGCAGGGCCTGGCCCAGGTGCGGCTCGAGCACGGGAGGGTGGCCGAGGCGGTCAGCCTGCTGTCGCAGGCGCTGCGCCATAGCCGCGCGCTGCGCCCGGGCCGGGCCGAGGCGCAGGTGCTCTACCGGATCGGGGAGTCCTACCTGCTGTCGGGAGAGCCGGAGGAGGCCCTGGAGACCTTCCAGGTGGTGCTGGAGAAGGTCCGGCAGCTGCGCGACCCTATCGGGGAGACGTACGCGCTGCACGGCCTGGGGAGCGCGCAGTTGCGCCAGGGAGCCGCCGAGGAAGCCCAGCGCTCGCTCCAGGGGGCCCTGGACCTGGCCCGGGCCGCCCATGACCAGCTGGCTGAGGGACGGGCGCTGCTCGCCCTGGGCGAGGCCGCCCTGGCCCGGGGCGACGCGGCCGGGGCGATCGACCGCGGCCAGCAGGCCGCGCAGCGGTTCCGGCTGATGGGCGCCCTGCTATACGAGGCGCGGGCGTTCACCATGATCAGCGAGGCCAGCAGCGCGCAGGGCGACCCCCAGGCCGCCGCGACGGCGACGGAGATGGCGGCCGCCCTGCGCGCAAAGCTGGCTAGTGACGTGTAGCAGAATGAATTTTGGCTGAATTCCCGGGCCAGTCGATTTCCCATGAATGTACCGCGCTATTCATGGTCATCAGCCCCACGGCCCGCCGGTGCCGCCGTCGGTGCCGCCGTTTACGACGACGACGTGCTGCTGGCTAGCGGTCGCCGCCGCGATGGGCGCGGAAATCCCCTGGCTGATACCGAAGACGATGGCCGCACACAAGGCCGCCTTCGCCACTGCCTTCGCGATCCTGCGGTGAGTGCTCATAGCGCTCAGCCCTTTCCTCTGGCTTATTCGTGCCGGCCCCGTGCCAGCTGAAAGCCATCCTGGCTATTGGGTCCATCAGGTCAGCATCTATAAGGAAAGGCGATTCGATAGGGGCCCCGATAGGCGCGCCCGCCGGCCGTGGCCGCGCCTGCGCGGGCGGCATCAGCGCAGGTCCCAGGGGCGGCGGGCGCGCAATGCGAACGGCCTCGGCGCCAGTGCCTGCCCGGGCGGCAGCCGGGACTGGCCATCCGGGCCGCGCCGCCGCACCCCGCCCCGGCCTGTTAGTCGAAACCTTGTTCTATTAGCCTCGACCCGTGGCCTGGCGGCGGCCGGGGCAGCGACGGCCGCCCGCGGCGGGCGGCCGGCCGTCACCGCTCGTTGCCTATCATTGCCTAGCTTGGCAATTTTGTGGCACAATACTGTCAATGCATCGGTGCGGGCGCCGAGCCTGCACGGCAGACAGCGCAAGGAGCGAATGACATGGCGCAGGCGAAGGTGCTGATGCTCGGCTGGCGGCCGGAGGCGCTGGCCGCGCTGCGCGCGCTCGGGGCGGAGGTCACCTGCGTGCTCACCGCCGCCGACGAGGGCCAGCGGGGCGGCCTGCTCGACGACGCCCATGCCATCGCGGTGCGGGACCCGGCTGACGTCGCCCAGGTCCTGGCCGGCCTGGAGCGCCGGGGCCGGTCGGTGACGGAGTTCACGGCCATCGGCGCGCCCGGGGAGAACCCGCTGCTGTGCGCCGCGATACTGGCCCGGGCGGGGAGGTGGGGCGGGGCCGGGCAGTGGGACGGCGTCCGCGACGCGCTCCTGCTGCGCGACAAGGACCTGCAGAAGCGGGCCGTGCGGGCGGCCGGCATCGCGGTGGCGGACTCCAGCGTCGTCGTCCGGGGCGCTGACCTGCTCGCCTTCGCGCGGCCGCGCGGCGTGCTCAAGCCGCTGGACGGCACCGGCACCGTCGGCGTCCGGGCCTGGGACGGCGAGGCGGCCCGGTCCGCGCTCGCCCGGCAGGCGGGCGGCGGGCCGTGGCTGGCCGAGGAGTGGGTCGATGGCCCCGAGGTGCACATTGACGGCGTCGTGCGGGCGGGCGAGGTGCGGTTCCTGTCGGTCGCCCGCTACCTGCAGCCCCTGCTGGGGATCCGCGACGGCGGGCTGGTGTCGAGCTACGCCCTGCACCCGGCGAGCGACGCCCCGGCCTACGCCCGGGCGGCGGCCCTGGCGCGGGACGCCGCGCGGGCGCTGCGGCACCGCGACGGGGTGTTCCACCTGGAGGCCTTCGAGCGCGGCGATGAGCTGGTCTTCGGCGAGTACGCGGGCCGCGTGCCCGGGGCGCACATCCCCGCCCTCATCCGCTTCCAGCACGGCGTCGACCTTGACCTGGAGTGGGCGCGGGTGCTGCTCGGCCGGACCACGCCCGCGATGCCAGGCCCGGCCGCGGGCTACTTCGGCTTCGTGTCCCTCTTCAGCCCGCCCGGCGTGCTGGCGTCGGTTCCCGGCGCGGACGAGATCGCCTCCCACCCCGGCGTCTGCCAGGTCACCATGCGGGCGCGCCCGGGCGACGTGCAGCCTGACGCGGCGCTGGCCTCCAACGTGCCGGCCGCCCTGGCCATCGTCGAGGGGCAGGGCGGGCGGGAGGTCGTGGCGCGCATGCGGCGGCTGGCGGCCTGGTTCGCGGCCGCCTGCGAGGTCCGTCCGCCCGGCCCCGCCCGCCTGGCTGACGCTGCCCGCCTGGCTGACGCTGCCCGGCCGGGCGGCTCGCCCGCGCCGGCGGCCGGGCCGGCGCCGGCCCGGCCGCGGCTGCTCGTCGTCGGCGGCTGCAGCCCGCTGGAGTCAAGCATCGACATCGTCAGCATGGCCCTGGAGCAGGCGTCGGCGCGCGGCCTGCGCACGCACCTGACCCACCGGGCGCAGGTGCTGCCGCAGATCCAGGCGGCCGTGGAGCTGGCCGACGGCGCCTCGGCGGCCGACCCGGACTCGGTGGCGCAGACCCGGCGCTGGGCGTTCGCCGCCCAGGCCGACGGGCAGGCCTTCGACATGGTCCTGGGGCTGCGGGACGCGGTGGTGCCCGCCGCCGCCGCGGCGGCCGAGGTCTTCGGCGTGCGCGGCAACCCGCCCGCGGTGGTCCGCACCGTGCAGCACAAGGACGCCTGCCGGGCCGCCCTGGCGGCGGCCGGGTTCCGGCAGCCGGCCGTGCGCCTGTGCGCCGGCGCCCGGGACGCGGCCGACTTCATGGCCAGCTCGGCCGGCCCGTGGGTGGTCAAGCCGCGCGACGGGGCCGGCAGCGTCGGCGTGCGCAAGGTGACCGGGCCCGCTGACCTGCCCCTGGCGCTGCGCGAGCTGCCCGACCCGGATGTCTTCCTGGTCGAGGAGATGCTCGCCGGCTGCGAGTACAGCGTCGAGGGGGTGATCCTCGCCGACGGCCCGCGGGTCCTCGCCATCACCGCGAAGTACCTCTGGCCGCCCCCGCACTTCGTCGAGGCGGGCCACGTCCTGCCGGCCGAGCTGCCGGCCGGGCAGCGCGACCGCATCGAGCGGGAGGTCGTCCGGGCGCTGACGGCCCTCGGGCTGCGGTCCGGGGTCTTCCACGTCGAGCTGTGGCTGACCGCCGGCGGGATCGTCCTCGGCGAGGTGCACCCCCGCCCGGCCGGCGACTGGCTGCACGCGCTCATGACCTACGCCATCCCCGGCCTGGAGATCTTCGGCCTGCTGTACGACGACCTGGCCGGGCTGGCGCCCCCGGCCGACCTGACGCCCCGGCGCGGGGCGGCGATCCGCTACCTGAGCGCGGACCCCGGCTGGGTGGTATCCGTCGACGGCTGGGACGAGGTCATGTCCCACCCGGCGGTCTTGCGGGCGGAGCTGTGGGCCCGGCCGGGCGACCTGGTGCCGCCGGTCCTCAGCTCCGGCGACCGGCCCGGGTACGTCATCGTCGGCGCGAGCACCCCGGCCCGGGCGCGCGAGCTCGCCTGGTCCCTGGCCGACTCGGTCCGGATCGAGACCGAGCCGGCCGCCGAGGCGGACGGGCCGCCGTTCGCCGCGGGTAGGGGTAAGTGAACCCACGACCACGATGCGGCCAGGGCCGCGGCAGGGAGAGCTCATGCGGGACTATGACCCGGCGAGGGCCTTCGACGACGAGGTGTCCCGGCGCTACGACGAGGAGGACGCACGCGGCGATGAGGCGGAGACCGTCGCCTTCCTCGCCCGGCTGGCGGCGGGCGGCGACGCGCTGGAGCTGGCGATCGGGACCGGGCGCATCGCCCTGCCGCTGACCGAGGCGGGCGTGCGCGTCGACGGCATCGAGCTGTCGGCGGACATGCTCGCGCGGCTGCGGGAGAAGCCGGGCGGGGACCGGGTGACGGTGGTCGCGGGCGACATGGCCCGGGCCGCCACCGGGCGCTCCTACCAGCTGGTCTACCTCGTCTACAACACCATCGGCAACGTGATCACCCAAGATGACCAGGTCCGGTGCTTCGAGAACGCCGCCCGCCACCTGGCCGCCGGCGGCGCCTTCGTCCTGGAGGTCCGCGTCCCGGTCGCCCCCTCCTGGCCCGGGCACCAGCTCGTCGAGGCGGAGAAGGTGGAGATGGACCACGTCGTGCTGGACCTGTGCCGCTACGACCCGGTCACGCAGGTCCTGGACGAGACGCACGTGCGCCTGGGAAGGGACGGCCTGCGGCTGTCCCCGGTGCGGCTGCGGCTGGCGTTCCCGGCCGAGTTCGACCTGATGGCCCGCATCGCGGGCCTGCGCCTGCGCGAGCGCTGGGGCGGCTGGAACGGCGAGCCGTTCACGGCCGCCAGCTGGCGGCACGTCAGCGTGTACGAGCGCGCCTAGCCCGGCGGGCGGCGGCCGGCGGCGGGGGTACCCGCCGCCGGCC
>DATBEM010000195.1:0-20826 GCA_036276115.1 Trebonia sp. | reverse complement strand
CGCCCAGAAGTCAGGCGTCCGGGCCCAGGACTCCAGGTCGTTCCACCCGATCTTCTTCTTCGGCCAGCCCAGTACCCGGGCCATCGGCTCGGGCATGGCGATGACCAGCGGGGCCGTCACGATCAGGGGCGACTGCTGCGCGGGGAGCCGCGCCGCCGCGCCGCCGCGAGCGCGGGCGCGGGCGATCGTGAGCCACGCGTCGGAGGCGGGGGACCACACGTCTGGCTGCGTCCCGTCGCTCTCGGTCCATCCCCGCGCCAGCGCGGTCATCGCGGTGCCCGAGTTGATGTCCTCGACCGACACCTGCATGCATTGCCCGGCCGCCGAGCGCAGGCCGTACTCGCCCGCCGCCTTCGCGAGGATGTAGGCCAGGTCCTGCGAGGCCGCGATCTCCAGCCGGGCGGTCGCCGGCCCCGCGCACCCTGGCAGCAGGAGGGCCGGGGACGATTTGCCTGGCCTGGCCGCCACCCCTATGGCCACGACCACCGCCGCCACGACCGCGACCGCGGGCAGCAGCCAGCGCGGCCACCGGCGCGGCGGGTTCCTGGGAGGAGCGCCGGGCGACGCTGGGGCATCAGCCCCGTCAGGGGCGGGGCTGATGTCACTGGTTGCACTGGCCGCCTTCATGCCCGCTTCCCGCCGGGCCAGCCAGTCCCCGGGATCGCCGCCGCACGCCACGACGTAGGCCCTGACCACTGGCTCAGTAGGCCATGTGCGGCCATCGGTGGCCTTCGACATGGTCCCCTGGGCATAGTTGGCGCGCTGCGCCAGGCCGGCCAGCGATAGCCCCGCGTCCTCCCGCAGCCTCCTCAGGCCGGACGCGAAGGCCTGCAACGGCCCGTCCTCCGGGTGGAGGTCCCTCCCTGGGTGCCCTGACCGGGCGCTCACCGTGCCCGCCTCGTTGCACCAGACGGGCAGCCGAGCAGGCGCGTGGCCACCTTAGCCGCCGCCAGGCCCCCGCCCGCAGCCGTCGCGACGGCGATCTCCGGCGGGTAACCGGCCCCGATCACCACCAGTATCACGACTTCGATGACGACCAGCACCGCCAGCCGCCAGGATGGCAGCGCGAGGTCGCACTCCGGCAAGCACAATTCCGAGGACACGGCAGGTCACACCTTTCACTTTAGTCCGGACGAGCATTCCTATTCCTGGGACATTCACGGGAACCAGGCTCTCCGGAAGGCTGCAACCCCCGGGTGCCCGAATTTCGCCCCCATGGAAATCATTCACCGCCCAGGCGCCTTTCCGCTAGGCTTCCGGATTTTGGAAAGCCGGAGCCAGGCTCGCAACATCGCCCACGCCCTGCCCGGCCGTGCCTTGACTGCCCGCAACAACCTCTCCCGCGCTCTCGTCGCGCGAACCCGAGCTACGAGTCCCGTAGGTACTTTTCGCTGGTCAGGACCGTTGTGATTGTTGCCAACTCGAGAGGAAAGAGACCGCCCCTGGCCAGGAGCCAGACCGGAGGCGACACTGGGAACACGCGTGCTACCGCTGGGCGCGAGACGCCGTCAGAGCAGCTCACCCAAGATCCGGACGAGCCTCACGGCAACCAGGGCAGGCCCCCCGCTGCAACGGGGGGCCTGCTCACCCAGTCATCCTGAATGCCACCCAGATCCCCCGAGAACTTTCTCAGAGCATTAAGAAGCCCCATCCACCTTTCGCTGGAAGGCGGAAACGCGGTGGCGTCGGCTTCTGCGCGTTCTGGGGTCAGCCGATGGCCGGGGACACCAAGCCGGTTAGTCAGCCTCGCGGAAAAGCGGCGGGATGTACCGGAGCATCAGCGCTGACCAGGTGACGTGGGCGATGGCGGGGGCGAGGACCCCGCCGCTGGCGGCCCGCTGCCAGCCGAATACCACGCTGGTGACCAGGCCGGCCAGGACCAGGACGGGATTGCCGGCCGCGGCGGTGGACGCGGCGTAGGCGACAGTGGAGGACCGCAGCGGGCGCGGCCCGCGCCACAGCGCGCCGCGGTAGAACAGCTCTTCCGCCACCCCGCCGCCCGCGGCGATGAGGACGACCAGCGGGGTCGATCCCTCATCGGCGTAGCGGAAGACGCTGGAGATCGCCCGGCGCAGGGCGGGGTGCCGGCGCACGACCCGCGCGGCCGCGTAGAAGCCGGCGAAGGTGGCCGCCCCGGCCAGGGCCGGAACGCCGGCCAGGTCGCGCGCGGCCGAGGCCGGGCGGCCAGGCCAGCGCTGGCCGTGCCACCGGACTGGGCCCGCGCCGAGCGCGCCCGTCGTCAAGGTGGCCGCTAGCCCGGTGCTCAGCACGTAGAAGTGCGGGGACCCTTCCCGGGCGGAGAAGGACAGCCGCAGCAGCGCCGACGCGCCGAGGCCAGTCAGGCCGAGCCAGGCGGCGGGAGCGGGCCGGCCGGGCTGGGCGGCCGGGCCCGGGCGGGCAACCCTCGGCTGGCCACCGGGCCGGCGGAGCCAAGCGGTCACGCCCCGGCCTCGCGCCGCTCGCGCAGCGCCGCCCGCACGGCGTCGTCGTAGGACATCGGCTGGATCGGGACCAGGTCCCGGATCGACTGGTCGCGCACGATCACCTCGTTGGTCATGGAGTCGATGAGGTTGCGGCCAGTGCCGGCGTCGACGTCGGTAACCAGGGTCAGCCACAGGGAGGAAACCGAGGGGCTCAGCAGCGGGACTGGCAGCAGGATGAGCGAGCGGTCCTCGATGTCGGCGACTCGCTGGAGCATCGATGAGTAGCGGAGCACGTCCGGCCCGCCCACCTCGTAGACGCGGCCCGACGCCTCGGGCGGCCCGAGCACGCCGGCCAGGTACCGCACCACGTCGTCGATCGCGATCGGCTGGGTGCGGGTGAAGACCCAGCGGGGAGTGACCATCACTGGCAGGTGCTCCACCAGCTGGCGGGTGATCTCCCAGGAAATGCCGCCGTGGCCGATGATGATGCCGGCCCGGATGACGGTGACCGGCACGCCCCCGGTGCCCAGTAGCTTCTCGACCTGGCGGCGGCTGCGCAGGTGGGCGGACAGGGTATCCGCGTCGTCGCCCAGGCCCCCGAGGTAGACGATGCGGCTCAGCCCGGCCCCGGCCGCGGCCTCCGCGAAGGCCCGCGCGCCGGCGGCGTCCTTGCGCTCGAAGTCCGCGTCCTGCAGCGAGTGCACCAGGTAGTAGGCGGCCTCGCAGCCGGCCAGGGCCGGTCCCAGGGTGGCCGGGTCCTGGACGTCGCCGCGCACGGGGGTGCCCGCTCCCCGGTAGCGGTCCGGGCTCCTGGTCATGGCGGCCACGTCATGCCCGGCTTGCTCCAGGGTCGCGCACAGCCGGCGGCCGACGAAACCGGACGCTCCCGCTACTAGTACCTTCACCAAGTACCCCCGCATCTGATCCGCCCGGGCCTTCGCGCGAGCGCAACTCGCTTACCCGCGCCGGGGCGCCATTAACCAGCTTTGCTGATCGTCGGCGGCCTGCTTCACTAGGGCTGGAATCGGGCGAACAGGAGTAAGCGTGGGCAGGCGCGGCGGGGCTCTCTTCGTGGCCATGGGGATCATCTGGGGGATCCCCTACCTGCTGATCAAGGTGGCCGACGGGGCAGTCTCGGTGCCGATGCTGGTCTGGACGCGGGTCACCATCGGCGCGCTCATCCTGGTGCCGGTGGCCCTGGCGCAGGGGGCGTGGCGGCGGCCGCAGCGGGCCGTGCTGTGGCGGCACTGGTACTGGGTCGTGGCCTACGCGGTCATCGAGATCATCATCCCGTGGGCGCTGCTGTCCTCGGCCGAGGACCGGCTGCCCAGTTCCACCAGCGGCCTGCTGATCGCGTCGGTGCCGGTGATCGGTGCGCTGCTGGCCTGGGTGACGCGGACCGGCGACCGGATCACGGTCGTGCGGGCGACCGGGCTGGCCCTCGGGCTGGGCGGGGTCGCGCTGCTCGCCGGGTCCGGCTCGACCAGCGGGGACCTGCTCGCGGAGGCCGAGGTGCTCGGCACCGCGATCTGCTACGCGGCCGGGCCGATGATCGCGGGCCGGTACCTGACCGCCATCCCCAGCATCACCGTCAACGCCGCGTGCCTGACGCTGGCGGCGATCGTCTACGCGGTGCCGGCCGCCCTCAGCTGGCCCCCGGCGGTCCCGTCGGCCAGCGTGCTGGCCTCCCTGGCCGCCCTCGGCGCGGTCTGCACGGCGGCCGGGCTGGTCTGCTACTTGTGGCTCGTGGCCGACATCGGGGCGGCTCGCGCCACCGTGGTCACCTACGTCAACCCGGCGGTCGCGGTCGCCCTGGGCGCGCTCGTCCTGGGCGAGCCGTTCACGGCCCGGGTCGCGATAGCGTTCGTCATCATCCTGGCCGGCTCGGTTCTCGCGACCCGCCCGCCCGCGCGGCCGGAGCCGGCGCCCTCGGAGCAGCGGGAATCGCCGGCGTAAGCCGCCCCGCCAGGCCACTGCCCGGGCCCCCCGGCCGGGGAACCGCGCAGGTCACCCGCCTGGCCAGCGCTACGGCACGACGATGACCGGGCAGCTCGCGTGACGGGCCAGCCAGCCGGGGACCGACCCGGCCAGGTGGTGCCAGAAGTGCTGGGGCGCCCCGATGACGAGGGCGTCGGCGCTGAACTCGGTCGCGATCGCCGCGAGCTCGCGGGCGGCATGGCCCCGGCGCGTGCGCACGTGGACCTCAAGCTCACCGGGGGCGGTGACCTGGTCCAGCTCGGTCAGCAGCCAGCGCTCCAGGGACTCGGCATCGCGCGCGAGGCCAACGATCTGCCCGGTCAGCGGCTCGCAGTACACGCCGGGCGACGTCACGTAGACGACTAGCAGCGGGCGGCCCATGCGCCGCGCCATGCCCGCCGCGTAGGCGAGGGCGTTGCGCGCGGACGACGAGCCGTCGTACCCGGCCACCACCGGGTGCACCACTCCGGCCGGCCGGCCGGGCACCGGGTTCTGGCGCCGGTCGGCTCGTGGCCGCATTGGCGGTCGGTCCTCACCGGATCGCCGCTGTTCTGGCTTGCCTTCGGGGTAAGGCTCTGCCTGGTCCATGTCCGCGCCTCGGCCGCACGTTACCGATAGTTTGGTTATTACAAGCAATTTACCCGCCGGTTGAGCGGATCGTACATACCTCGGGTAGGCCCTTTGCGGCCAAACCGGGTCATTCACGGGGCAAGTTGGTCACTCTGCGTTGTCCCATGTTCGCGCCACGCCCTATCGTTGCAGGTAAGGCGGGAGTCAACTACCCACTTGAGAAGATCGAGCCCCGCCGCGCTACCGCCCGTAAGGCACCTTGTGCATCTTCAGTACTGGAGAGTGACAGTAGTCACTTGAGTCACTGTAGTCACTGGAATCACAAGGGTTGCAAGGAGAGGCACGGCTCGTTCGGAAAATATGTAACGCCTTTCCCTGCTCCGGCGGGCTGGTGATGGCACCATGAAGGTGTGGTAGAGGTCGGCACCGGGCCAGCCGAGGTCAGCACCGGGTCAAAGGTCGACGCGACGGCGCGCGCGGTCATCGACAGCGCAGCGGACGCGATCATCGCGTTCGACACCGACCGGACCGTCATGCTGTGGAACCCGGCGGCGGAGCGAATGTTCGGCTGGGCCGCCCGGGAGGTGCTCGGCGCCGAGCCGCGCAACATCCCCGAGGAGCTCGTCGCCGAGCACAACGCCGTCCTCGAGCGCGTGCGCGGCGGCGGCCAGATCTCCTTCGCCACCCGGCGGCTGCGCAAGGACGGGACGCTGGCCGACGTCCGCATCGACACCAGCGCGCTCACCGACGCGGCCGGCACGGTGACCGGCTGGGTCCACATCTGCCACGAGACCGGCGAGGACGACGTCGTCCGGCACTACATGGCCGAGCGCGCCCGCGTCGTGCGCCGCCTCGGCGACGTCGTCGCCGACATGAACGCCCAGCGCGACCTGGAGGCGGTGCTCGACCGGATCGCCACCAGCCTGCGCGAGCTGACCGGGGCCGACGGCGGCGGCTTCGTCCTCATCGAGGACGACCGGCTGCGCCTGGTGTCCATCGCGGGCCTGCCCGCGCGGCTGCGGGGCCGCGTCGCGGCCCTGGAGGGCAGCCTGGTGGATGACCTCATGCGCTCGGGCAAGACGTCGATGATGGCCACCGGCCAGTCGGGCGAGTTCGACGACCTGATCTGGTCCGCCCTGCCCGGCCTGCACACCATCGCCCTCAGCCTGAGCCACGTCGGCGGCAGGCCCTACGGGGCGCTCTACGCGCTCTACAGCCGCCGGACGCTCAGCCACGTCGAGCTGGAGCTGCTGGAGCTGCTGGCCGGGCACGCGGGCGTCGCGCTCGCCAACGCGATGGCGTTCGAGGAGGTCGTGCGGCAGCAGGCGCACGAGCGGGCGGTCATCGACGGCTCCGCCGACGGCATCGCCGTGCTCGACCGCGACGGCCTGGTCAAGCAGTGGAACCCCTCCGCGACCGGGATCACCGGTCTGTCGGCGGCCGATGTCATGGGCACCGAGGTTCCCTTCCCGCTGCCCGAGGCGGGCTCCCGGCGCACCCACAAGCTGCCGAGCGGCCGCTGGATCGACGTCTTGTGCACCGCGTTCGGCGATGGCGGGGAGCGGGTCGTGGACTTCCGCGACGTGACCGCGGCCAAGGAGCTGGAGGAGGCCAAGGACCTGTTCCTGGCCACCACCAGCCACGAGCTGCGCACCCCGATCACCGTCGTGCAGGGGTTCGCGAGCACGCTGGCGAGCCGCTGGGACCAGCTGTCGGACGCCGACCGGCGGTCGGCCGTGCGCACGATCGCCGAGCGCGCGGGGTCGCTCGGGCGGCTCGTCGAGCAGCTGCTCCTGGGCGCCCGGGCCGGGGCCGACCAGCTCCCGGTGACCAACAGCCCGTTCGACCTCGCGGCGCTGCTGCGGGCGACGGTGGTCTCGTTCGGCCCGCTGTCGGACAAGCATCAGGTCGTGGCCGAGGTCCCGGACGACCTGCCGCTCGCCCTGGGCGACTCGATGGCCACCGACATCATCGTCGGGCAGCTGCTGGAGAACGCGTTCAAGTACTCGCCCGCGGGCGGGCTGGTGACCGTGCGGGCCGGCGTCAGCGGGTCGCTGATCGAGGTCGCGGTCGAGGACGAGGGAATCGGCATCGCCCCTGGCGACCACGAGCGCATCTTCGAGCGCTTCGTCCAGGGCGAGGCCGGCGACCGGCGCCGGTTCGGCGGGGTCGGCATCGGCTTGTACATCGTCCGGCGGCTGGCCGTCGCCCAGCAGGGCACCGTCGTCGCTCAGTCGCGGGCCGAGGGCGGCACGGCCATGAAGCTCAGCCTGCGCATCGCTGACTCCCGCTGATTTTGAGTAACGACAAGTGGTTGGCCTGCTAGCGGAGCGGAAATGTTGCAGAGCGTGACTAGGCCGTGACTAACTGGGGGATCGTTGCGCCTGCGCATCACGCTCGGACTGCCAGCGGCAGCCGGGATACTCGCCCTGTCGGCCCTCGCGGGGACGGCCGCCGTCGCCGCGCCGGCATCAGCCGGGACGCCGGCGGCCGGGGTGCTCCCGGCCGCGCCGCCCGCCGCGATAGCCGTGCCGCCCGCCGCCGCGACCGGGGCGGCGGCCGCCCGGGAAGCGTGCCCGCCGCCGGCGAGCTACCTCACGGAGCAGTGCCAGCTCCTCGTCGCCGCCGCGAGGCCGGGCCAGCCGGTGACGCCCGCCATCGAGGTGTCCCCGGGCACCGTGAACGGCCCGCTCAACCCGGCTGAGCTGCGCTCTGCCTACGGGCTGGCCAGCGCGTCGGCCGCCAGCGGGACGGGGGTGACGGTCGCGGTCGTGGACGCCTTCCACGACCCGTACGTCGCCGCTGACCTGG
This sequence comes from Trebonia sp., assembly GCA_036276115.1. GTDB lineage: Bacteria > Actinomycetota > Actinomycetes > Streptosporangiales > Streptosporangiaceae > Trebonia. The sequence goes on along the minus strand of DATBEM010000195.1, from coordinate 13,045 downwards.
CTCGCTTCCGCCAGCTGAACAGCCTCGGGAACTGCTCGCCGCCGGCCGGCACGAGCTGCCTGGCCATCTTGAACCAGCGCGGCCAGGCCAGCCCGCTCCCGGCCGCGACCGACGCCGGCTGGGAGGACGAGACCGCCCTTGACGTCGAGATGATCGCCGCGATCTGCCCCAAGTGCCGCATCGCGTTGCTGGAGGCCAGCTCGGCCGGCCTAGGCGACCTCGGGACGGCCGAGAACTCGGCCGCCGGGCTGGCCCGGTTCATCTCCAACAGCTGGAGCGGCCCGGACTTCCCGGGTGAGTCCTCCTACGACAGCGCCTACTTCAACCATCCCGGCGTGGCGATCACCGTCGCGTCGGGCGACTACCGTTACGGGGCCGGCTACCCGGCGTCCTCCCAGCTCGTCACCTCGGTCGGGGGCACGTACCTGAACGCCAGCAGCTTGGCCCGCGGCTGGTCCGAGGTCGCGTGGTCGGGCCAGTCCACCGGCGGGGGAACCGGGACCGAGTCAGGCTGCTCGGCGGGCGAGCCCAAGCCTGCCTGGCAGGCCGACGCGGGCTGCGCCAACCGCACCGAGAACGACGTCGCCGCCGTGGCCGACGCCCCGCAGGGAGTGGAGTTCTACTCCAGCGCCCGCGACTGCGGGGGCGTATGCCAGGCGTACGGCACGAGCGTGGCGACGCCGGTCATCGCGGCCACCTACGCCCTGGCCGGGACGCCCCGGCCCGGGACCTACCCGGCCCAGTACCCCTACCTCACCCCGTCCGCCCTGCACCGGGTGACGTCGGGCGCGAACGGGACCTGCGAGGCGAGCCGCCAGTACGCGTGCGACGCCGCCCGCAGCCTCGCCAGCGGCTACAACGGCCCGGACGGGCTGGGCACCCCGAGCGGGACGGCCGCCTTCGCCGCGCCGGCGTCGGCCGCGCACCGGGTGTCGGTCGTCAGCCCCGGCCTCTATGACCTCCAGGCGGGCCTTTACTACGCGCTTCCGCCGATCCAGGCCATCGACTCGGCCGCGGGCCAGCGGATCACGTTCTCCGCCAGCGGCCTGCCGGCCGGCCTGTCCGTCAACGCCGCCACCGGGGTCATCAGCGGGATACCGCCCAGCGGCAAGACGACGAGCGCGACCGTCCACGTCACCGCCGCGGACCTGAGTGGGGCGAGCACCACGATCATTTTCCGTATCGTGGCCGTGAATTCCCTGGCCGGCGCCTACCGCGCCGGAAGCGGGGAGGCCAGCCTGAACCTGCCGGCCCCCGGCGGCGGCAGCCTGTGCCTGGACGACCGCGGTAACCAGACCCGGCAGGGCAGCCCCGTGCAGGCCTGGCGGTGCCTGAACGACCAGGCCCAGCACTGGACCTTCCGCCCCGGCGGCGCCCCCGGGGCGCCGGGGGCGATCATGGTCAACGGCCGCTGCCTGGACATCACCGGCCGGGCCACCACGGCCGGCTCGCCGGTCGCGGTGTGGCCCTGCACCGGCTACGGCAACCAGCAGTGGCTGATCACCGGGGGCGAGGGCGAGATCTACAACCCGGCCTCGGGGATGTGCCTGGACTACCCGGGTGGCGCCCGGGTCAACGGGCGCCAGGCCGACATCCAGCCCTGCCAGGGCGCCGCCCGCCAGGCGTGGACCCTGCCCGCCAGCCCGGTCCAGTCCGGGGTGGCCGGCAAGTGCCTGAACGACCTCGGCGGCCAGCACGCCAACGGCGCCCGGGTGGCGGTCTGGACCTGCGACGGGACGGCGGCCGGGCGCTTCACCCTCGGCCTTGACGGTTCCGTCCGCATCGGGGGCAAGTGCCTGAACATCGTCGGCGCGTCGGGCAACGACGGCACCGGCGTCCAGCTGTACACCTGCACCGGCGCGGCGAACGAGATCTTCCGCATCAGCGCGTTCGGGACGCTGCAGAACCTCCGCTCGGGCAAGTGCCTGGCCGACCCGGGCGACAGCACCGCCAACGGCACCCAGGTCGTCATCGAGGACTGCTATGGCCTGCCCGGCGAGATCTGGGCGGCTACCTAGCCGCCAGCCATAGCCGGCCAGCCGGCCGGGCATCGTGACATCATGATTGAATACGGGCGCAACTGGGTTAAGTCACATTCACGCCGCTTATCGGTGTGTTAAGGATTGAAGGCTGACTTTGCCCGACGCCTGTGGCGCGGCCTCGGGTCGCGGGGCCGCGCGTCGTCAGACGGGCGTCTCCTTCCTAGATCTAGGAGATCCGTTGCGCCAATTCGGTTCGCGTGCCCGGCACCGGCGCCCGCGCGAGAAGCTCATGGGAGCCGGGATCGCCGCGGTGCTCCTGCTCGGGGGCGGCCTCGCCGCCGCGAGCCTGAGCAACGGCGGCGACGCCGGGGCGTCGACCACGGCGGACTCGCCGATGCCGCTCGGCTCGGCCGCGCCGGCCGCGATCACGGGCGTTGGCTCGGCGTCCAGCGCGCTGACCGGGAGCGCGAGCCAGGGGGCGGACGACGGCGGCTGCGCCGCGCCCACCTCCCCGCTGCAGATGCAGTGCATGATCCACGTGGGCCACGGCAAGAAGTCGGGCGAGGGCAGCCGCTCGCGCGCCACCGTCTCCGAGGCGGCGGCCACCCTGTCGGCGCCGATCGGGCCGTCGGACCTGCAGGCGGCCTACGGGCTGGCCAGCGCGGCCACCTCCGGCGGGGCGGGCGAGACGGTCGCCATCGTCGACGCGTTCGGCGACTCGCACATCACCGGCGACCTGGCGAGCTACCGGTCCCAGTGGCACCTGCCCGCCTGCGACCCCGGCACCGGCGCGGGCTGCCTGTCGGTGTTCAACGAGAGCGGCGCGGCCTCCCCGCTCCCGGACGACCCGATCGCGGAGAACCTGGGCTGGGAAGACGAGACCGCGCTGGACGTGGACATGGTCTCGGCGATCTGCCCGAACTGCCACGTTGACCTTTTCCAGGCCAGCGACGACGACGTGCCCGACCTCGGCACGGCCGTGAACTCGGCCGCCAGGGTCGCGAAGTTCATCTCCGGCAGCTGGGGCGGGGCGGACTTCCCCGGCGAGTCCTCCTTCGACGCCACGTACTTCAACCACCCGGGCGTCGTGACCGACTTCGCGGCCGGCGACGACGGGTACGGCCCGAGCTACCCGGCCTCCTCCGGCCTCGTCACGGCGGTCGGCGGCACCTACCTGACCAGTAGCGGCAACGCCCGCGGCTACCTGGAGACCACCTGGAACGGCACCGGCGTCGAGGACCCGGCCGGGACCGGGACGGGCTGCTCCTCGGCCGAGGGCAAGCCGTCCTGGCAGACTGACGGCGGCTGCCTGAACCGCACTGAGACCGACGTGTCAGCCGTGGCCGACTCCCCGTACGGGATCGACATCTACTCCAGCTCCGGCGACTGCGACCTCAACGGCGCGTTCGACAAGACCAGCGACTGCATGGTCTGGGGCACGAGCGCCTCCACCCCGATCATCACCTCCGTCTACGCCCTGGCCCTCCCCAGCGGCCCGATGGCGAACACCTACCCGGCCAGCTACCCGTACCTGGCGGGGCACCGGGGCAACGCCAGCGACTTCACCGACGTCACCAGCGGGCAGGTCGGGGCGTGCGAGTCCGCCCGCGCTTACCTGTGCCGCGCGCAGGCGGGCTACGACGGCCCGACCGGCTGGGGCACCCCGAACGGCACCGGCGGCTTCACCGCCCCGGCCGCGGGCACCCACGTGGTGTCGGTCGTCAACCCCGGGAGCTACGACCTGCAGGCCGGCTCCCGGTACGCGCTGCCCGCCATCAAGGCCTACGACAGCGTCGCCGGCACCCTCACCTACTCGGCGACCGGGCTGCCCTCCGGCCTGGCGATCAACGCCGCCAACGGCGTGATCGAGGGCCTGGCCTCCGCGACCCCGGCCAACGCGACCGTCCGGGTGACCGTGAAGGACGCCACCGGCGCGAGCTCCACGATCACCTTCCGGATCGTCACGGTCAAGTCGCTCACCGCCAGCTACCACCGGACTTCTGGCCAGTTCAAGCTGGACCTGGGCAACCTGTGCCTCAACGACGCCCGCGCCGCCACCGGCAACGGCGCCCCGATCGAGACCTACACCTGCGAGAACGTCGCGACCGAGACTGGCTGGTCCTACGTGCCCAGCACCGCCCCGGGCGTCGCCGCCACCGTCCAGGTCTCCGGCAAGTGCCTCTACGTGACCGGGTCGGGCAAGGCCGCCCTCTACGCCTGCAACGGGAGCACGAGCGAGAAGTGGGAGGCGGTCGGCGTGGACGGCGAGCTGGTCAACATGGCCGACGGGTTCTGCCTGAACGACCCGAACGCCAGCAAGGCCAACAACACCCAGCTCACGCTCGCGCCCTGCAACGGCGAGCAGAACCAGGCGTGGCTGATCCCGGGGATGCAGTTCACCTCCGGGGTGGCGGGCAAGTGCCTGTCGCTGGCCGGCAGCGGCGCGGTCAGCACCGCGTGCGCCGCCACCGCCGCGCAGTACGTGACCCTCGGGTTCGACGGCACGCTGCAGATCAACGGCAAGTGCCTCTACAAGACCGGCACCAGCTTCAACGACGGCACCCTGATCGGCGGCTACACCTGCAACGGCAGCATCACCGAGCTGTGGGGCCTCAGCGCCTACGGGCAGATTGAGAACCTGCAGACATCCAAGTGCCTGGCGGTCTTGGGCAACAGCGCGACCAACGGCGCCAAGGTCGTCATCGAGGACTGCTACAACGCCCCCGGCGAGGTCTGGGGCTAGCGCCTGACGGCGCCCGCTCAACGCAAGCGCCGCCCGGCCCCGCGAGGGGCGGGCGGCGCTTGCACGTTCCCGGCCCTACAGGCGCGCCCGCTCGCGCTGGCGGGGCTCGCCGCCGGTGGCGGCCAGGTACTCGTCGATGACGCCGGGCACGTCGTCGCTGTCGCGCATGATCTCGCCCTGCTCCATCCAGATGACGCGGGTGCAGCTCTGCTCGATCTCGCCCAGGTTGTGGGCGACCAGGAACACGGTGCCCGCCTCCTGGCGCAGCTCCTTGATCCGGTTATGGCTCTTGGTCCGGAACGAGGCGTCACCGGTCGCCAGCGCCTCGTCGATCATGAGGATCTCATGGCTCTTGGCCGCCGCGATCGCGAACCGCAGGCGCTGGGCCATGCCGGTCGAGTAGGCGCGCATCGGCAGGTCGATGAACTTCCCGACCCCGGAGAACTCCACGATGTCGTCGAAGCGGGCCTTGACCTCCTGCGGCGGCATCCCCATGGCGAGGCAGCCGAGGACCACGTTGCGCTCGCCCGTCAGGTCATCGAGCAGCGCGGCGTTGACGCCGAGCAGCGCCGCCTGGCCCGACGTGTAGACGGCGCCCTTCTCGGCCGGCAGCAGCCCGGCGATGGCGCGCAGCAAGGTGGACTTGCCCGACCCGTTCCGGCCGATGACGCCGATCACGTCGCCGTGGCTCACCACGAAGGAGATGCCCCGGATCGCGTGCACCTCGCGGATGGACGCGCGCTTCTGGCGGCGCAGCAGCCGCATCAGGGAGGTGGCGGCGGTGCCCTTGCTGCCGCCCGCGCCGTAGACGCGGTAGACCACGTGCAAGTTGTCGACCACCACGGTCGGGTCAGCCACGGCGCTTCTCCGGTTCACTCACGAAGGCGTACATCACCATAAGACGTTACCCGCCCGCCACCCCGCCCCCGCCCGGTTCGCCACGCATCCCCGCCAACCTGTTACCGCAGGGTACGCACCCGCCAGGGCCGCGGCCGGGTGGCGTTCGTGCACCGGAGCGTGCACCCGCCGGTGCGCCGGGGGCCGTGTGGCGGAAGATCTGCGGGGAAGGGAGACGGGCCTAACACGGACGAAATGTCGCGTTCACGGTTTCGCGGCTGCCACAACGGGCATTTCCGGTTCGTACCGGGATCGCATAAGTTACACGACCGGGACGGGGTAGGTGATGGAGGTGTTTACGTCGAGCGTGCTAGTGCTCCCGTACACAGCCTCTAGCGTCGGAATAGCCCGCCGCCGCCTCATGGGCGACCTGGCAGGCGCGGGCGTGATCGATGGCACGGCATCCGACGCGGGACTCATTATCAGCGAGCTGATCAGCAATGCCCTGCGGCATGGGACGCCGCTGCCGGGCTGCACCCTGCGGGCGTCCTGGCGGCTGCGCCGCGGCAGCATGGAGATCTCCGTCAGCGACGGCGGCGGCGAGACGGTGCCGGCCGTCAACGAGCCCACGGGGTGGGCTGTAGGGGGCCGTGGCCTGGGCATCGTCGAGCGGCTGTCGCTGCGCTGGGGAGTGACGGAAGCCAGCGGGGAGACGACCGTGTGGGCGGAGCTCCCCATGCGGTACGGCCCCGCCGAGCAGCTTGAGCCGGCCGGCGCGTCGGCCCCGGCGACTGCGGGCAGCCGGGAGGCGTAATCGCCGCCTGAAGTGGTGATAACTCCTCGTGGGGGGATGTCGCACGTGGATGATCGCTAAGGGCGCAGCGCGCCTTGAAGCGTGACAAGGTGCGCCAAGCGTGAAGACATGAGTCCGGGGGGATCGTGTCCGAGTTCTTCGGTGTGGATAGCGAAGTCGGGCGGCTGCGAACGGTTTTGGTGCACCGGCCAGGAGCGGAATTGCGGCGCGTCACGCCACGGCAAGCGGGGGACCTGCTATTCGCGGCGCCGCCCTGGGCCGAGCGGGCCCAGGAGGAGCACGACGCCTTTGCCGAGGCCCTGCGCGGCCAGGGCGTTTCGGTGCTCTACCTCACCGAGCTCCTCCAGGACGCGCTGGAGTACGACGTGGCCCGGCGGCAGGCGAGCGAGGCCGTGCTGCGCGACGCGCGGCTCGGCGAGGAACTGCGCGGCCAGCTCGGGTCCCACCTCGCGGGCCTGCCGCCCGAGGACCTCGCGCAGCTGCTCATCCTGGGCCTGGCCCGCGGTGAGTTCGCGGGCGGCCGGGGCGCGGTCTTCGGGCTGCTCGACGCCTGGGACTACCTGATCGACCCGCTGCCCAACCTGGTGTTCAGCCGGGACGCCAGCGTCTGGATCGGCGACAGCGTCGCGGTGGCCAGCCCGCACGGCCGGCGGGCGGAGGCCGACATCGCCTCGGTCATCTTCGCCCACCATCCGCAGTTCGCCGGGACCAAGCGGCTGTACGAGCCGGGCATGGAGCGGCTCGCCGGCGGGGACGTGCTCATGCTCGCGCCGGGCGTGCTCGCGATCGGGACCGGCGGGCAGACCTCCCCGGCGGGCATGGAGCGGCTCGTCCGGCGCGTGTTCGACGTCGGCTTCGCGCACACCGTCCTGGCGGTCATGACCGAGGCGCCGGGTGCGGGCGCGCCCGCGGGCGCCTGCCTGGACACCCTGTGCACGATCGTCGGGCCGGACGCGGTGGTGATGCGCCCGGCCGTGGCCTACTCGCTGGTGGCCCGGATGATCACCCAGGGCGGCGAGGGCCTGCGGCTGTCGCACCCGCTCCCGTTCCTGGAGGCCGCCGCCAGCGCCATGGGCATCGACCGGCTGCGGGTCATCGAGACCGGCCCCAGCCTGGCCGGCGCCAGGCCCGGCGGCGGGTACGCCGCCCGGCTCGGCGGCGCCGCGGCCGGGCGCTTCCCCGGCCCGCGCGCCCCCCGGTGCGACGTCCAGTGGGACGACGCCTGCAACCTGCTCGCCCTCGCCCCCGGCCTGGTGGTCTCCTACGAGCGCAACGTTCTCACCAACGCCCGCCTGGAGTCAGAGGGCATCGAGGTGATCCGGGTCCCCGGCGGAGAGCTCGCAGGTCGCCGGGGTGGTCCGCGCGCCATCTGCTGCCCCCTCGGCCGCGAGCCGGCCAGCATGCCCGAGCCGCTCGCGGCCTGAGGATGTTGCCCGCTGCGGCGGGAAGTGTGTATGGTTCCAGCCGTGGAGCTTAAAGTCTCAAGTCGATCTCAGGAAGGTCACGTCATCGTGATCGCGACCGGGGAAATCGACCTCTATACCGCTCCGAAGCTACAGTCGGACCTCGCCGCCATCATCGACGGCGCTGACCCGGACGCCCGGGTCGTACTGGACATGTCGGGCGTGGACTTCTGCGACTCAACCGGCATGAACGTCTTGCTGTCGGGCCTGCGCCAGGTGCGCGAGCGGGGCGGTGAGCTGGAGCTGGCCGCGCCCCGGCCCGCCATCATGAAGATCCTTCAGGTGACCGGCCTGGACGCGGTGTTCACGATCACGCCGGCACCGTGACCTGGCCGGCACCGTGAGCTAGCCCCCCGGGGCGCCCGGGGCGTCTAGGATCGGCCCATGACGCAGCAGCTCGCCGTCGTTATCCCGGCCTACAACGAGGCGGACCGGATCGCCGCCACGGTGACCGCCGCCGCCGCGCTGCCCGGCGTCGACCTCGTGGCCGTCGTCGATGACGGCTCCCTGGACGGCACGGCCGTGATCGCCCGCAAGGCGGGCGCCGCGGTCTTGCGGCACGCTCGCAACCGCGGGAAGGCGGCGGCGATGGAGACCGGAGCCGAGGCCGTCCGCCTGCTGGACCAGCGCGACGGCCAGTCCCGGCCGCTGCTCTTCCTCGACGGCGACCTTGGCGCCAGTGCCGCCGCGGCCGGCCCGCTGGCCGCGCCCGTGCTGGCCGGGGAGGCGGACATGACCGTCGCCGCGTTCGCCCGCCGGGTCAGGCTGGGCGGGCACGGGCTCGTCGTCGGCCTGTCGGCCCGGGGAACCCGCCGCGCGCTCGGCTGGGCCCCTGCCCAGCCGCTCAACGGGCAGCGGTGCCTCACCCGGGCGGCCTTCGACGCCGCCCGGCCGCTCGCGCGCGGCTTCGGCGTCGAGACGGCGCTCACCATCGACCTGGCCCGCAAGGGCTACCGGGTCCTGGAGGTCGAGGTCGACCTCGCCCACCGGGCGACCGGCACCGACCTGGGCTCCCGGCTGCATCGCGCCCGCCAGCTCGCCGACGTGGCCCTGGCACTGTTTTCCCGGCGGGCACTGTTTTCCCGGCAGGCACTGCCTCCCCAGGTGGCCGCCGGCGCCAGGAGCAAGCCCCCAGGTTGGTAACGGTGAGTGATTGCTAGAATGCATTGCGTGATATCCGTGATGCTTTCCGTGGTAGCAGTGCTGGTCGCCGGTCTCGCGGTCGCTGTCGCCGTGGGCGCCCGGAGCCGTCCGGGCAGCGGTGGCGAGGAGGTTGACCTGCGGGTCCCGGCGGGCGTGGCGGTCACCGACCCCCGCGCGCTGCGGGACGTGGCCGTCGTCCGCTACGACGCCCTGCAGGAGATGGCGGGCCAGCTGTCGTTCTCGGTCGCGCTGCTGAACGCGGCGGGCGACGGCATCGTGCTGAGCTCGATCAACAGCCGCGCCGAGACCCGGACCTACGCCAAGGCCGTCGTGGACGGCCTCGGCGAGCAGGAGCTGTCGCCGGAGGAGGAAGAGGCGATCCGCCTCGCCCGCCTCGGGCAGGGGCCGGCCACGCCCGCGCGCGTGGCCGGGCGGCCGAAGATCACCGGCCAGACCGGCGCCCGCAGTGGCGCCGCGTTCTCGCAGACGGGCTGAGCCTCCTCGCGGGCGGGCGCGGCCCGGGGGCGTGGGCCCTAGGATTGGGCGCATGCGCTACGCCTACCTCGGGCCCGAGGGCACGTTCACTGAGGCCGCCGTCGCCGGCCTGCGCGTTGACGGCCCCGTGCGAGCGGTGCCGTACCCGTCCATCGGGGCGGTCCTGGCCGCGGTGCGGTCCGGCGAGGCCGAGCGCGGCGTGGTCCCGGTGGAGAGCTCGGTGGAGGGGATCGTCACCGCCACCGTGGATGACCTCGCCAAGGGCAAGGACGACCTGCTGATCACGGCGGAGACCCAGCTCGGGATCGAGTTCGCGCTGCTGGCCCGGCCGGGGACGGCGCTGGCCGACGTCAAGACCGTCGGTGGCCACCCCCAGGCCCAGGCGCAGTGCCGGGGCTGGCTGGCCGCGAACCTGCCGTCGTGTGAGTGGGTGCCCCAGGCGTCCAACGCGGAGGGGGCTCGCCAGGTCGCGACGGGCGCCCTCGACGCGGCCCTGGCGGGCGCGTTCGCCGCCGCCCGCTACGGCCTGGACGTGCTCGCTCCCAGCGTCCATGACCGGTCCAACGCGGTAACGCGCTTCCTCGTCGTGGCCCCGAGGGGGAAGATGCCGGCCCGGACGGGAGCGGACCGCAGCTCCCTGGCGGCGTTCCTGCGCGAGGACCACCCGGGCGCGCTGATGGAGATCCTCACCGAGCTCGCGGTGCGCGGGGTCAACCTGACCACGATCCAGTCCCGCCCCACGGGGGACGGGCTGGGCTCGTACTTCTTCTACATCGACTGCGAGGGGCACGTCAACGACACCCGCGTCGGCGAGGCCCTGGTGGGCCTGCGCCGGGCCTGCGCGCGGGTGCGCTTCCTCGGCAGCTACCCGCGCAGTGACGGCGGCCGCACCAACGTCCGCCCCGGCACCTCCGACCAGGAGTTCGCCGAGGCGCTGGCGTGGCTTGGCCGCCTGCGCTCTGACCAGGACCCGGGCCGGGGCGAGCAGGCCCTCGCCTAGAATGCCCCAGCCTCGCTAAACAGGTCAGGCAGTCAAAGGTAGGGGCCGGAGGTCCGGTGCGGCGGCTCCTGCGGCTGCTGGTCGGCCGGCAGCAGGCCCGGCGGCAGCGCCCGGCGCATCTGCTCCAGCTGGGCGCGGGCCGCCATCTGCTGGGCGAACAGCGTCGTCTGGATGCCGTGGAAGAGACCTTCCAGCCAGCCGACGAGCTGGGCCTGCGCCACCCGCAGCTCGCCCTCGCTCGGCAGCGAGTCGTCCGCGAACGGCAGTGACAGGCGCTCAAGCTCGTCGACCAGCTCCGGCGCGAGGCCGTCCTCCAGCTCCTTGATCGAGCTCTGGTGGATCTCCTTGAGCCGCGCGCGGCTCTTCTCGTCCAGGGGCGCCGCCCGGACCTCTTCCAGCAGCTGCCGGATCATGCTGCCGATGCGCATGACCTTGGCGGGCTGCTCGACCATCTCGGTGAGGGGCCGCTCGCCGCCCTCGGCATTCTCCGCGTCCTCGGGGCCGCCGATGGCGAGGGAGTCCGGACCGACCACGACGACCTGCGGCGTGCCCTGCTCTCCGGAGCTGTTTTCGTCGCTCATGGTCGCCAACTTACCGGCTTCGGGGGGCTACTGCGTGGTCAGGACGATCTTCCCGGTGTGGGCGGACCCGGCCATGATTCGGTGCGCCTCGGCCGCCTCCGCCAGGGGCAGCTCGCAGTGGATCACCGGGCGGATCTCGCCCGCCTCGACCAGTGGCCAGACATCCGCCCGGACCCCCGCGACGACCTCGGCCCGCTGGGCCACCGGGCGGGCCCGCAGCGTGGTGCACAAGATCGTCGCGCGCTTGGCCATCAGCTCCGACAGGTTGACCTCGCCCTTGACGCCGCCCTGCATGCCGATGATGGCCAGCCGCCCGTCGGCCGCGAGCGCGGCCACGTTCTTGCCCAGGTAGGAGGCGCCCATGATGTCCAGGATGACGTCCGCGCCGTGGCCGCTGGTCGCCTCCCGCAGCGCCTGCGGGAAGTCCTGCTCCTTGTAGTTGATCAGGATCTGCGCGCCAAGGTCCTGGCACGCGGCCAGCTTCTGGGCCGAGCCGGCCGTCACCGCCACCGTCGCCCCGGCGTGGCGGGCGAGCTGGATCGTCATCGTCCCGATGCCGCTCGACCCGCCGTGCACGAGCAGCGTCTCGCCCGCGCGCAGCCGCGCGCCGGTGAAGACGTTGGAGTGCACCGTGCAGGTGGCCTCGGGCAGCGCCGCCGCCTGGACCAGGCTGAGGCCCGCCGGAACCGGCAGCAGCTGCCCGGCCGGCACCGCCACCCGGGTGGCGTAGCCGCCGCCGGTGAGCAGGGCGCAGACCGCGTCCCCGGCGGCCCAGCCGTCAACGCCCGGCCCGACGGCCGCGATCGTGCCCGCGCACTCCAGCCCCGGGTAGCGTGACGCGCCGGGGGGCGGGTTGTAGAAGCCCTGCCGTTGCAGGAGGTCGGCCCGGTTGACTCCGGCCGCCGCGACGTCGATGAGCACCTCACCGGGACCGGGCACCGGGTCGGCGACCTCGGTCAGGCGGAGCACGTCGGGCGGTCCGAACTTACTGATGGCGACGGCGCGCAAGGGATCCTCCGTGACGGGTTGTGAGCTGGATCTCGGCGGGGACAGTATGGCAAGGCCGGGCTCGTGCCTTAGGCTCAGCTTTACATGCGAATCGTGTCGGTCTGATCTCTTATCGTGGCGATTTGCGGTAAGTGACACGGAGATGACACTCAAGGCGTCACCACGTACCGATACGTTAGCCCCCCGAACCATCAGGGCCGCGAGAGGAGCAGGGGACTCATGGGACAGGACACCCTCGACGGCGCCGTCGGCGGCGGCCAGGAGGACGACGAGCGCGAGGAGCACGGGGCGCAGTCGCGCGGCCCTGGCCGGTTCCCCAAGCTCACCCCGCGCACCTTCGACGACGACGACGCGCCGCCCCCGGCCACGGACGACGCCGGGGACGACGGCGGCGAGGCCCCCGGCGAGCTCGGCCCGGGGCAGGTGCCCGTCATGGAGCAGCTTCCGCCTGCGTACGAGACGCAGACCTACGGTCCGCCCCCTTCCTACGACTTCGAACCAGCAGGGGACCTCCCCGCGCAGCAACAGCGCGGCTCATCGCCCGCCGGGCTCCCGGGCGGCGCGGACGCGCCCGGGGTGCACGGATCGCCCCGCGCCCGTGGCGATGCGCCGCCGCTGCCGCCGTCTCGGGGGTTCGGCCGCGGGCTGGACAGCCTGATCCCGGGAACGGGCGCCCACGAGGCCGCTCCCGCCCCCGCGGAGCACTACGGCCAGCCAGCCGCCCCGCCGCTGCCCATTCCCCCGCACCTGTCCCAGCCGCCCGCGAGCCAGCCGTACGCGGCCCAGCCGCTGGCGCCCCACCCCCAGGTTCCCCCGCCGCCACTGCCGGAGATGCCACTGCCGGAGATGCGCCTGCCGGACATGCCGCTGCCAGAAACGTCACTGCCCGAGATGCCGCTGCCCGAGATGCCCCAGCCTGCCTACCAGCAACCCCAGGCGTACCAGCACCCCCAGGCGTACCAGCACCCCCAGGCGTACC
>DATBEM010000194.1:0-3311 GCA_036276115.1 Trebonia sp. | reverse complement strand
TGCGGCGAGTGCGGCTCCGCTGGCCGTCAGCCCGGCGCTCGCGCCGCCAGCCACGGCGCCCGCCCTCGATCCCGGCCACGGCGACGGCGGCGCCGGGTCAGGCGGCCCTCCTGAGGGCGTCGGCCCTGGTTCCGCTGCTGGCACGGCTCCTGCTCCTGGTACGACTTCTCCCGCTGGTACCGCCGTTAGCGGTGCCCTCGCCCCGGCGACTGAGGGCGCCCCGCCCCGGCCGGGCTCCTCCGGTCCAGGCGGCGGCCGGCACGGCCGGGGCGGCAAGGGAAAGGGCGGCCGCGGCGGGCGGCTGAAACGGTACGGCCGGCTCGGTGGCGCCCTCGTGGTCCTCGCCGGGCTCGTGGCCGCCGGCATGACATCGGTCGACTTCGACACCGAGTCGTCGGCTGAGCCGGTGGTGCAGACGTTCCTGCTCGAATGGCAGCAGGGGCACTACACCTCGGCCGCCAAGCTGACCAACGGCGGCACGACCGACGTCAGCGACGACCTCTCGCACGCGTTCCGCAACCTGAACGCGACCGCCATGTTCATGTCCATGGGGTCGGTGAAGCAGCACGGGGATTCGGCCGAGGCGACCTTCGGCGCCACCGTCGACCTTGCCGGCGGCGGCCATCAGTGGACCTACCAGGGGCATTTCGGCCTCACCCGGTCGGGCGGGCACTGGCTGGTGAACTGGGCGCCGAGCGTCATCGAGCCGAACCTGGGCGCCGGTGACCGGCTCTCGGTCGTGACGAAGTTCTCGCCCCGGGGCCAGGTCACCGACTCCACCGGCCAGCCGCTCATCCCCGAGTCGGGCATCTACTACATCGGCGTGTACCCGGGCAAGCTGGCCGACGCGCGCACCACCGCGAACAGCTTCAGCCGCCTCACCGGGCTCAACGCCGAGCAGGTGCTCGGCCAGGTCAGCTCGGCCCCGCCCCAGCAGTTCCTGCCGCTGCTAACGGTTGACCCGGACGACTTCGCCGACCGGTGGCCGGCCCTGTCGCGGGTCAGCGGGATGACCGAGATCTACTCCCAGGCCCGGCTGTTCAACTACGACTTGTCTAACCCGGTCGGCGCGGTCGGGACCGAGAACTCGAACGACTTCCTCCAGGAGGGCGCCGCCTACCAGCCCGGCGCCACCATCGGGGAGAGCGGGCTGGAGCTCGCTTACCAGGACTCGCTGGAGGGCACCCCCGACATCTCGGTCATCGTGGTGAACCCCCAGGGCCACACCGTCGCCACCCTCTGGACGTCGCACGGCGTTCCCGGCACCCCCCTGCCGACCACGATCAACGGCCCGGTGCAGGCGGCCGCCAACCAGGCGCTAAGCGCGAGCGGCTCGTCCGGGCAGGTCGTGGCCGTCGACGCGGCCACCGGCCGCGTCCTCGCCCTGGCCGGGCGCAACACCGGCGACCTGAAGCTTCCGGGCACCCCGGCGAGCGCCAGCCTCGCGCCCGGGGGCGCGTTCAGCATCGTGTCGGCGGCGGCGCTGCTGGCCAACGGGCTGCAGGCGGGCTCGCCGCTGCCGTGCCAGAACACGGCCAACGTCGGCGGGCAGACGTATCGCTACACGGCCGGGCCGCCGTCGTCCTCGACCTTCTCCAGCGACTTCGCCAAGAGCTGCGCGACCGCGTTCGCCACGGCGTCCCTGCGGCTGAGCGGGGCCGACCTGGCGGCGGCCGAGAAGGAGTTCGGCCTCGGCGCCCCCTGGAGCCTCCCGCCGTCGCTGGCAGCGTTCTCCGGGTCGGCCGCCACCGCGACCAGCGAGGCGGCCCTGGCCGGGCAGGCCATCGGCGCGACCGGGGTGAAGATGAGCCCGCTGGGCATGGCCCTGGTGGCGGCCGAGGTCGAGTCGGGCACCGGGCACGCGCCCGTGCTGCTGCCGTCGGCTGCCGCCGCGGCCAGCCCGGCCCAGTCCTGGCAGCTGTCGCTGTCGCCCGGCCAGCTCACCGCGCTGCGCACCCTCATGCGGGCGACCGTGACGTCCGGGGTGGGCCGGGCGGTGAACCTGCCCGGGGCGCCGGTGTACGGGCAGGCCGGCTCGGCCCAGCAGGGTCCTGGCTCCTGGGTGAGCTGGTTCGTGGGCTACCGCAGCGGGATGGCCTTCGCCGTGGTCGAGACGGGCCGCACCCAGGCGCAGGCGGCCGCTTCGCTCGCCCGGACGTTCCTGTCCTCCCTGGCTGACTAGCAGGGGTGCGACCCGGCCGCGACGTTCGTTATCTGCCCGTTATGAAAAACCGATCACTGCGAGCAACCAAACGACTACTCTCCGGCGTGTATACAGATGACTGAGGCCGCTCGGGGGGTTGCGGCCCAGTCGTCGTGAGGGCCGGGTCTCATCTCGGGGGAGACCCGGACATCCGGACCGGCTCCGACCCTGCCGGTCGGCCCCCGCGGGCGCGTCTCGGCCACCGCCAGCGCCCGCGGGGGCCATCTACGTTCCCGGGGAATCTCCGTTGGGTCCTCGGCGTTCCAGCTAGTACACTGAGTAGACGGACGGGCGTAGCCCCTCCGGTGACAACTCAACAGGGGGCTGACCGGTTTCGACTTCGGCTATTGATCTAGGAGAAGCGAGCCGAGGGTGGCGGACGTGAACCTCGTTAATAACGCGACCGTAAAACACAAGCGCCAAGACTAATCAGCGCAGCCTCGCTCTCGCCGCTTAAGGCGAGTTTGTAGGCATGTCAGCCCGGGTGCTCCTCCGCCCCGGGACCTGGCATCAGCTAGGAGGATTACCTGCAGGCCCGGTCACGGGACTTGCTGGGACATCGAACAGTGACTGAGCCCGCTGGCAACTTGCCTGCGTGATTGCCAGGGCTGAGAAAAAGCACAGCAGGCTGCGCTCGGAGAAGTCCTAGAGAGGTACTGGAGGACAGGGGTTCGACTCCCCTCAGCTCCACGAGACTACGGGCGGCCCCTGTCCTCGACGAGGACGGGGGCCGTCTCTTTTGTGCTGGCCCAGGGGACGACGACCCCTGGAACCCCCGCCCCTACTTGTGGTCGACCATTATCGTTTGGCCTAGGTGAATCTCGAAGTGGTCGTCACGGCAGCCACTCCGTGAAGCATCCGGGTCTGTTGCGCCTTGTCGAGCGCTCTCGGGCAGTGCGCGCAGGCCTGCGGGCCGGGATGCGGGTTTTCGTCGTTTGCCGGTAAACTGGGGGTTCGTGGGGCCGCAGGGGATGGTGTGAAGCTTCGCTTACCGTGAGGTCCGGCGGCGCCCGGACCGGCCACGTGGGCTGCGGGCACGTGGTCCGGCATCGGGCGGCGCGCGTAGCTGATCATTACCATTCTGCGTCCGAACACGGGATAATAGGGC
>DATBEM010000193.1:0-2327 GCA_036276115.1 Trebonia sp. | reverse complement strand
GACGTGAGCGCGCTCCACCGCGGCGTGGCGATGCGCTGCTCGAACAGCTCGTAGGCCAGCCGGGCGTTGGCGATGGCCGCCTTGCCCTTCAGCGCCTTGGCCTCCGGGGTGCCCAGCTTGTCCAGCCGCTTGTCCACCTCGCTGTCGACCCGGCTGACGAAGAACGACGCGACCGAGGCGATCTTCGACAGGTCGTGCCCGTTCTCCGCGGCCTGCTCCAGGCCGGCCAGGTAGGCGTCGATCACCGCGCCGTAGCGTTCCAGGGAGAAGATCAGCGTCACGTTGACGCTGATGCCCTCGGAGATGGCCTGGGTGATCGCGCCCAGCCCCTCGACCGTGGCCGGGATCTTGATGAACAGGTTGGGCCGGTCCACCATCCACCACAGCGCCCGCGCCTCGGCGGTCGTCTTCGCCGTGTCCTTGGCCAGCCGCGGGTCCACCTCGAGGGAGACCTTGCCGTCCAGGCCGTCCTCGTCGTAGACCGGGCGCAGGACGTCGCACGCCCACCGGATGTCGTAGGTGGTGATGGCCCGGACGGCCTCCTCCACGTCCACGCCGCGGATAGCCAGATCCTTGCTCTGGCCGTCGTAGGCCGTTCCGTTGCTCAGCGCGTGCGCGAAGATCGTCGGGTTGGACGTCACGCCGACCACGTGATCTTCGCGGATGAGCTGTTCGAGGTTCCCGGTGCGCAGCCGGTCGCGGCTGATGTCATCCAGCCAAACCGCCACCCCGAGGGCGGACAGTTGTGCGAGAACGTCTTGTGACTGGGAGGTCATGAACCTTTCCTTCCCTGATTAATCTTTCACCCGCGCGTTAATCTTTCACCCGCGCGAGGGGCCGAGCCGCTGGACGATCGTGCGGGCCACGGCGGCGACCCGCTCCGCCGTCAGCCCGAACTCCTCATAGAGCCGGTGGAACGAGGCGGAGGCGCCGAAGTGCTCCACGCCCACGGACTCGCCCGCGTCGCCGACGAACGCGCGCCAGCCGAGCGTGATCCCTGCTTCCACGGATACCCGCGCCCTAACCCGGTGGGGCAGCACTTCTTCCTGGTATGACACATCCTGCTCGGTAAACCATTCCACGCAGGGCATGGAAACCACGCGGACCGGGGTTCCCTCGGCCTGCAGGGCGTCCCGGGCGGCCAGCGCGATCTGCAGCTCGCTGCCCGTGCCGATGATGATCACGGCCGGGTCGCCGTCCGCCTCGGCCAGGACATAACCGCCCCGGGCGACGCCCTCGGCGCTGGCCAGGCCCGCGGAGCGGTCCAGCACCGGCAGGTTCTGCCGGCTCAGGGCCAGCGCCGCGGGATGGTCGGTCCGCTCCAGGATCGTCTTCCACGCCACGGCCGTCTCGTTGGCGTCGCCCGGGCGGACCACGTCCAGGTTGGGGATCGCGCGCAGCGCCCACAGGTGCTCGACCGGCTGGTGGGTGGGGCCGTCCTCGCCGAGCCCGATCGAGTCGTGCGTCCACACGTAGGTCACCGGCAGCTTCATCAGCGCCGCGAGCCGGACCGACGGGCGCATGTAGTCGCTGAACACCAGGAACGTGCCGCCGTACGGGCGGGTGCCCCCGTGCAGCGCGATGCCGTTCATGATCGCGCCCATGCCGTGCTCGCGGATGCCGAAGTGCAGCGTCCGGCCGTATTCGTTGCCGGGGAACATCCTGGTCTGGCGCTCGGCCGGGACAAAGGACGGCTCGCCCTTCATCGTGGTGTTGTTGCTGCCAGCCAGGTCAGCCGAGCCGCCCCACAGCTCCGGCAGCACCGGGGCGAGCGCGTTCAGCACCTCGCCGGACGCCTTGCGGGTGGCCATGCCCTTGGCATCCGCCTTGAACGTGGGCAGCGCGCCGGCCCAGCCGTCCGGCAGCCGGCGGGCGGCCATCCGGTCGAACAGTTCCTTGCGCGCCGGGTTGGCCTGGCCCCAGGCGGCGAAGTCCTCGTTCCACTCGGCGTGGAGGCTCTTCCCGCGCTCCAGAACGCCCCGCGCGTGCGCGACCAGGTCCTCTTCCTCGGGGAACGAGACCGCGGGGTCGAAGTGGAGGATCTCCTTGGTCGCCGCGACCTCGTCGGCGCCCAGGGCCGAGCCGTGCGCCTCGCCGGTGTTCTGCTTGTGCGGGGCCGGCCAGCCGATGATCGTGCGCAGCGAGATCAGCGACGGCCGCGAGGTCTCGTCCCGGGCCGCGAGGAACGCCTGGTACAGGGCGTCGACGTCCTCGTGGTAGCCGCCGTCGTGCCGCCAGTCGACCCGCTGGACATGCCAGCCGTAGGCCTCGTACCGGGCGCACACGTCCTCGGACTTGGCGATCTCGGTGTCGTCCTCGATGGAGAT
>DATBEM010000192.1:0-2337 GCA_036276115.1 Trebonia sp. | reverse complement strand
TCAGGCGGCGGCCCGCCTGCAAGATCAGCAGCGCGGCGGACCTGGTGCGGTAGGCGTCGAAGAACCCTCTGCAGATCGCCGGGCCGTAATCGGGGAAGCCGCCGTACGTCAGCGTGTCGTGGCACGGCACGTAAGAGCGCTTGGCCAGCACCTGCCGGATGAACGCGGCGGTCCGCTCGGGGCCGAGGTGCATCGGGTCGCCGGGCCGCAGGATGCAGGTCGCGCACCGCTCCGAAAGCAGCCTGCTCAGCCCGGTAGCGGGGTCGGAGATGTCCTGCCGCCAGTTCGGGGCGGGCTCGCTGTCGTCTGGCTGCCCGGGGTCTTCCGGCTCGGTGCCGTCCTCATCTGCGGTGCGGGCGATGAGGCGGACCTGGTCGCCTTCGCCGGGCAGCATGCTCAGGGTGCTGCCGGAGTCCCACCTGACGTGCAGCTGCTCCTGGGCGGGGTCCCAGCGGGTGACGGTGCCCTGGTCGCCGGGGCGCAGGCGGGTGTCGGGGTCGTCGGTCCGCACGAGGGCGACGCGATCGCCGCGCTGGTAGGGGGCGGGGCAGGTCATGGCCGGTGGTCCTCCTTCCCGTTCACGGCGCGCCAGGCGAGCCATCCGTTCACGGGGGCCGTGCCCGGGTCGTCGTCTTTAAGGTCCAGGTTCTCACCGAGCCCGGTCAGAAGGGCCTCCTTCGCGGACAGGCCCGAGGCGGCGGCCAGGGACTGGCCGGGGCCGGGGTCGGCGAGCTCAGCCTCGACTTCCATCTGGTAGGCCAGGGCGGTGTCGGCGAGCAGGGCGAACAGCTGCGCGGCGGTGTCCCCGGCCAGGTGCGGGTAGAGGCGGGCGGCGTGCCGAGCGGCGATCTGGGCCATGTGGTCGTGGATGACCTGCCGCAGGTTCTCCTTGTTCATCGGGGCGTGTTCCTTTCCTTCACTTGCCGGCAGCCGGGCCGACGGTGAGCTGGTGCAGTTCGGCTTCGCTGAGGAGTGCGCCGAGGACCTGCCAGTGGTGCTGGCGCAGGGTGACCGCGCGGTCGAGGTCGGCGGGCATGCGCTGGAGCTCGCCGAGGTCGTTGAGGCTCAGGCCGGCATCGAGGCGCTGCTCGATCTCGCTGAGCTTGGCGCGGATCATGGCGGCGTTCTGGCGGATGGCCTGCTCGGCGGCGTTGACTCCCCGGGCGGCGTTCTCGATGGCGTGGGCGGCGGGCCGGTCGCGGCTGTCGATGAGCTGGGCGAGCTGGCGGTAGGTAATGCGGTCGTCGTTCACGGTGTTCTCCTTTTCGTTCCGGGTGCCGGGAGGGGCGGGTGCGCCCCTCCCGGGGCGGGCTAGGCGCTGAGGGAGCGGCGGTGGCGAGTGCGGGCAGGTTGTTCCTGGAGGAGGTCCACGTCGATCGGCTGCCAGCCGTCGTCGGTCAGCTGCTCGGCGATGGCGACGAAAGATGACCAGTCCCCGCCTTGCCGGCGTTGGTACTTGGCGTAGCCGTTGGCTCGCGCGAGCCGGTCCCTGACCGGGCCGAGCGTGCGGAACGTGTCGGTCCGCCGGTGGCTGTCTCTGCCGTGCGGGATGCGGGAGTCGTGGTGGAACGGCCAGGAGTCGTAGTACTGCACGACCCGGTACAGGCGGTCGCTGCCGCGCGCAGGCCCGGGTGCCTCGCGGGTGATGCCGCCGGCGGGCTGCGGCTGGCCGTGGCCGAGCTGCGCCCGGACCTCGTCCCAGGCGCGCTGCATCGTGGGGCCGGCGCCGCGGTAGGCGTCGTGCCCGCCAGGCCCGCGCCGGTCGAGGGTGAGGCTGCACCCGGCCGGGTCGGGTGCCCAGGTGACGGCGTAGCCGTCGGCCAGCAGGTGCCAGGTGATACTGCGCACCTGGGCGGGGTACCTGCGCGCGTCCCCGGCTGTCTCCGGCTGCTGGCCGGGGCTGGTGCGGGCGGCGGCGGTGCTGGTCATGGCGGTCAGTTCCTTTCACGGGGGCCGGGGGCGGGCGGGCGGCCCGCCCCCGGGGGGCGGGTATCAGGCGGTGAGGGCGCGGGTGGCGGCGCGGGCGATGGCGTCGATGGCGTCGGCGGGGTCGCCGGCCTCGATGACCTGGCAGTCGGTGTACTTGCAGCGCTCGGCCCAGCCCCGGGGGGTGAGGATGATGACGCCGCAGCCAGCGCGGTGCAGGCGGGTGATGCGCTGCTGGGCCCCGGCGGGCTCGCCGGGGGCGACGAACCAGGTGTCGGAGACGATGACCAGCAGGCGGGCGGTGCCGGGGCTGGCGAGGTCGAGCGCGCCGTCGAGGGCGTCGATCGCGCGGCAGGCGCTTTCGCTGCTGGCGGTGGCGGTGAAGTCGGTGACCTTGGCGGGGGTCTCGCC
>DATBEM010000191.1:0-10001 GCA_036276115.1 Trebonia sp. | reverse complement strand
GGCCGGGCTGGCGGGCATACAGGTGCAGGTAGTTGCCGAGGTTGTAGCAGGCGACGGCGATGCCGGGAATGTTCTCGGCCAGGTAGTTGTAGCGCAGGGCATCGCGGACCAGGCTGAGCGCGGCCTCGCCGTGGCCGCGTCCGTGCTCGACCTCGCCCAGGGCGATGAGGACGCCGCCGAGGGCCTGGACATCACGGGACTGCTCGAAGGCCTCGCGGCATTTGAGCAGGGCCCGCAGCGCCTCGTCATGGCGGCCGAGGCCGACGGGCCCGGCCGCCCTCGGGCAGGCTGAACAGACCCAGTACCCGCAGCCGCTCGCCCGCCGGGGCGGCCGGGCCCGCCGATCCGGCCGCCATGACCAGCATGCTGCCCTCGACCGACAGCGGCCGGCCATTCGCGTGCGCCAGCTCCAGCGGCCGCAGGAGCAGGTCACTGGCCTCCGGCGGCACCACGACCCGGACGACGCTGGGACCCCGCCGGGCGAGCTCAGCCGCCACCGGCCCGAGCACCTGCGACCCGATCCATTCCCCGATCTCGGCCACGATCCGCGCCTCGTCGGCCCGCCGCCGGTCCGGGGCCGCGTGCCAGCGCACGTAGAACGGCAGGTCCGCGAACGCCTCGAACTGCCAGCAGGCCCGGTCGAGCCGCACGTCGTGTCCGGCGAGGATCTCCCCGGCTCCATCCGCGTCGGCCAGCGTCCACCGCCAGCGCGTCAGGTCGCGAAATTCCCCAGCTTCAAGCCTTAGCATCCGCCGTCCCCCTCGCGAAGCCCGTCACCGTGCGCCGTCCCCTCAGCGCATGACGCCACGATAGGGAGCTAGCCGGTGCTGGCGACGGGACTTCGAAGCGTACGGAAACAGGCGCGATACGCTATGGCCTCGCTGAGGCGGAAGGACTCGCCGGGGCTGACGGGGAGGTCGTGACCACCGGGACGTAGGCGGGTCCGGGGTTGCTGGTGGCGATGAAGAACAGCACCGCGCCCGCGACCACGAGGATGCCGCCCAGCAGCGTCCAGCGGCGCGAGCGGCGCAGGTCGTTCTGCAGTTGCCAGACGTGCGCGAGCGCCAGCAGGTACTGGACGTAGGAGCCGATCCGGGCGCCGTTGGCCTCCACGCGCCGCAGGTGGGCGGCCAGGGCCTCGCGCCGGGCCGGGGTCGTCGCGGCGGCGGCCGCCCGGGCGACGTTGACCGCGATCGCCCGGTTGGCGTCCTGGCGCGCGAACAGGCCGTCCACGCTGGTGGCGGCCGCCCCGAAGAACTCGGCCGGCTCCTGCTCAACCTGCTCCAGCAGGTCCGCCAGTTCGTCCTTCTTCTTGGCCAGGGTGGCGCGGGTCGTTAGCCGGGGCGCGAGCACCAGGCTGGTGGACCAGATCGCGGCGCTGACCCCGGCCAGGGCGGCGACCAGGCCCCCGCCAGCCAGCAGGGCGTGCCCGGTCCCGTGCACCTGGCCCGCCGCGATGAGCGGTCCGCCGCTGATCAGCGCGGCCCCGACCGCGCCGGCCGCCGCGAGCGTCCACCGGGCGGCCGACCGCAGGTCATCGACCGCGTCGAGCGGTGACGGCGAGCTGACGGTCACCGCTAGGGGCACATCTCCGGCCGGACCTCCGCTGCCGCCGTCGGCCGGCGCGGTGGCCATTAGTCCTCGCGGTACGTGGTGCCGGTGGGGAAGTAGAGCGAGTCTTCGTAGGGCACCCATTGGCCACCGTCCCACACTCGCAGCACGTTGTCGTCATCAACCCAGATGTCGTTCACCTGAGGCTTTTCCGGTGGAGGGTTCTGCATGGGGGCAGTATGTCACCTCTGCGTGTCCCTGCGTGGCCATCATGTCGATGGGGCCTGATCGTCCCCGGGACCCGATTCGGACTCCAGGAACGCGGCCAGCTTCTCCGGGCTGGCCGCCGCGATCTCCGCTCGCTCCAGGAAGCCGGGATGCCCCCCGGCCCGCTCGATCGCCCGCCACGCCAGCTGCTGGGCGTCCAGCGCCTGCCGGGCCACCTTGGCGTCCAGCCCGGCGACCCGCCCACCCCGGACTGGCCCGGAACACTCGCCCTGCCGCCGGTCGGCCGCCGGTCGGCCGCGACACGGCGAAGAGCCCCGCTGGCAGGCCCCCGGCCTCCCGCCAGGCCTGATCGCCGGCCGCGATCAGCGCAGCCAGCCGGTCCGGCCGGGCGGCCTGCCCGTTGGCGAGCTCCAGGAGCTTGGATGCCCCTGGGCGACGTTCAGCACTCCGAGGGCCAGCCGCTGGGAATCGCCCGGGGCCAGCCCCGGCACCTCGCCGAAGATCAGCGCCCGCAGGCCGGGCAGTTCCCGCGCGAGCAGGAGCGTTTCGTCCGGCGACAGCGCGTCCACCGCCAGCACCTCGGCCCGTGGCCCCTCGCCCTGCCCGTCAGCCGAGTCCCATGCCCGATCCGGCCAAGCCTCCGGACGCCCGGTCAGGTCAGTCGGCACCCGGCGGCTGGTGCGGATCAGCCGGCCGTGGCCCCGGTGCGCCAGGAGCGCCCGGACCACCTGGCCCCAGGTCGCGTCGCGCCACTGGCCCGCCTCCGAGAGCAGGGACTCGGCGTTGTCGATGACGATCAGCGCCCGCTGTTCCTCCATGAGCTGGGCGAGCAGCGGCAGCAGGGCCGCCATTCGCTCCGGGCTGGTGAGCAGGTGCGCCATCTGCAGGCCAGGCAGGTACCGCTCTAGCGTGAACGCGAAGTCGGTCAGCGACCCGGTGATGTCCATCCCGTCGTCGGGCGCCTTGTACCAGGCAAGCCGGTCGAAGCCGTGCGCACCCACCGCCACCGGGTCGGGCCCGCGTAGTCCCGGGCCTCCAGCCGTAGCCCCGCCACCCCAGCCTCCTGCCCGGAAGGCAGTGCACCCCGCCCGGCCGCGCGGCGCGTAACGCAACAATAAGGGAGGTGGGCAGGCGGCCGCCCGCGGGCTCTTGGGAGCCGGGCGATCGGAGTCTAGGGTCAAAGGGCAGGCACCACCGGAAGGACGCCGCCCATGACCGCCACCGCCCTCGACTCGACCACCTACGCCGCCGAGGAAACGCGGCTGCGCCGCGAGCTGGCGGCCGTCTACCGGCTCGTCGCCCACTTCACGATGACCGACCTGATCCTGAACCATATCTCGGTCCGGCTGCCCGGCCCCGAGCACCAGTTCCTGCTCAACCCCTACGGCCTGCTGTACGAAGAGGTGACGGCATCCAGCCTGGTCATCGTCGGCCTCGACGGGCAGCTCATCACCGACGGGCCGTGGCCGGTGAACCCGGCCGGGTTCGTGATCCACTCCGCCATCCACGAGGCCCGCGAGGACGCCCTGTGCGTCCTGCACACCCACAGCAAGTACGGCTGCGCGGTCGCCGCCCAGGAGGGCGGGCTGCTGCCGCTCAGCCAGACCGCGATGGAGTTCTACGACCGCGTCGCCTACCACGACTACGAGGGCATCGCCTTGTCCAACGCGGAGAAGTCCCGCCTGGTCGCCGACCTGGGCGACAAGCCGGTCATGATCATGCGCAACCACGGGCTGCTGACCACGGGGGCCACCCCCGGGCAGGCGTTCCTGCGGGTGTTCAACCTGGAGCGCGCATGCGAGATCCAGATCGCGGCCCAGGCCGGGGGCGGCCCGCTCATCGTCGCGTCGCATGAGGTCGCCGAGCGAACCGCCCGCCAGTTCGAGGGGGACCAGGGCGGCGACGACTACGGGGCCGACGACCGCCCGGACCTCGCCTGGGACGCCCTGTTCCGCCTGGTCGAGCGGCTCTACCCCGACTACAAAGACTAGGCAGCGAAGACTTACAACCAACCCCGAGGAACCGGCGTCTTAACGGGTGAGGCGGGCAACGAGGTCCGCCGATACCGTAAGGGGGTCCGCGATGACGAGCATCCCGGGCATCGTGAAGACACGCAAGTTCCAGGTCATCAGCGCCGCGGTGGTTGCCGCGGGGGCGGTCGCCGCTGTCGTCCCGGCCGTCGGCGCGTCCGCCAGCCCCACCACGGCCGCCGCCCGCGCCGCCAGCGCCGCGGCCCCGGCCCACTGCGCCACGTCCGCGCTCGAGGTCTGGCTGGGGACCCCCGGCGACGGCTCGGCCGGGCACGTCGCCTACGAGCTGGAGATGTCCAACATCTCCAAGAGCAGCTGCACCCTGTACGGGTACCCGGGGGTCTCGGCCTACGGCCCCGGCATCGTGCAGTACGGCCAGCCGGCCGGCCGCTCGGCCGCTGACCCCGAGAAGACGGTCACGCTCGCGCCCGGCGCAACCGCGCACGTGCTGCTGACCATCGCCGACGTCAGCGTCTACCCGCCGTCCACCTGCGGCGCGAAGAACGCGGTCGGGCTGAAGGTCTACCCGCCGAACGACACCACCGCCCAGGACGTGCCGCTGAACCTGGCCGCCTGCTCCAACAAGAAGGGCCCGGTCTACATGACCGTCCGCCCGACGGTCGCCGGCGCCGGCATCCCCGGCTACAGCTTCTAGTCCCCCACGCTAGGACGCCCAGCCGGGCGAGCGCGGCCCGGACGCCACCCGGCGTCCGGGCCGCGGGCGTCTCGGGCGGGAAGGCCCGGCGGGGATAACCGGTCTGGCACGACCCCGGCGCCAGTCCGGGCGCTGGCTCCCGGCCCGGGTTCCGCCGGGCCGCGCCGCTAGCCGCGCTCGGGCACCCGCCGGACCTCGGTCGGCGCCCCGGGCGGCCCGGCCGCCTTGGCCGTGTTGCCGGGCACCCCGACGCAGGTGAAGAGCAGCCCGTCCGGGTACTCGTCCAGCGGCTCTCCGGGCGCTGGGTCGTCGGCCCGCAGCAGCGCCGCGATGTCGCTGTCCCGGAACGTCATCCCGGTCGCGCCCGCCCCCAGCGCGTACGCCGCCAGGTGCAGCCGCCCCTCGACGATCCCGGCCGCCAGCTGCGCCTCCCGGTACTCGCGGTCGCTGAGCTTGGCGATGCCGGTCGCGGAGATCACCACGAACGCCGCGTCGCGCGCCAGCGCCTGCTCCAGGCTGACCCGGTACAGCTCGGCCCGCGTCCCGGCCGCGGTGCCTTCCCGCACGAGGCGGGCCGCGCCGTCGCGCCAGTGGTAGATGCCCGGGGCCAGGCCGGCTGGGCCCGCCTCGCCGGCCGGCGGCCCGGTCACGTCGTGCACCGCGATCCAGTGCGCCACGCCGATGCCGCGCAGGGCGACCGACAGGCAGCTGTCCAGCGTGTCGCGCGCTAGTCCCCGGCCGGGGTCCATGCGCCGCTGCGACCCGCGCCGGCTGATGACGGCGTCGACCGTGGCACCATGCCTGGCGAGGACCCGCCCGGGGATGTCCACCGGGGCGCCCGCGTCCCACGGCTCACCGAGCGCATCGTCGTCGCCGCCGCGTTGCGCCGCCGTGACCAGCGGGAACTCCAGCGGGGAAGCGTCTACCGCACCGCTCGCGGCTGGCCCGGCCGGCTCGATCGCGGGCGTCCCGGGGCCGAGGGCGACGAGCGCGACCGGCCACTCGTGGACCTGGTCGGCGCCCGTGAGCGCGGCGACCCGCCCGTCGGGGAACCGGCTGTACAGCCGGGGCGCCAGCCCGGCCGAGTCGCCCAGCGCCAGCACCTGCGACAGCATCGTGCCCGAGTCCCAGTAAACGTGCCGGAAGCCGCGCTCCCGGTACCGCCACCCGGTCCGCCACGGGACCCCGGTGACGACCAGGGCGGGCGCGTCCCCGCCGGGCGCGGGCCCGATGGTGACCAGCGCGTGGTCCTGCGGGTGGTACCAGTGCACGCCGGCCGGGAGCCCGGGAGACCCGTCCGGGATCGCGACGTAGGCTTCCATGGGGAACCGCCCGCCCGCCGACCCGGCCGCCCGGAACAGGTGCGGCCCGTAGCGGCGGGGCGATGTCCGCACGACCCCGGCCGACAGGTACAGCAGCCGCGCGAGCCCACCGAGGTCAAGCCCGGCCCCGGTCGCGCCCGGGGCCGTTCCCGCCAGCACCGCCAGGGCCGGGCCGGCGGTGACCGGCAGGTCGCGGGGGAGCGGCACCCGCGGCAGGCCCGCGTCGTACCGCTTGTAGAACAGCGGCAGGATGCCGTCGTCGTTCGGCTCGAAGTCCTGCCGGATCCGCGGGTCGTCGGGCGCCTCGTCCCATTCCCGGCCGGGCTCGTAGGACGTCAGCCGGTGCAAGACCTGCGTCGCGGTTTCCACTGCCCACTCATACCGCCCCGCCCGCTCCGCCGCCAACTTAAATAGGGGGGCGGGGCGAGCGGGGGCGGGCACTCAGCGGGAGCTGTCCAGCGCGTCGCCGAGCGCGCTGTAGTCCTGCTGGAGCCGGGCGTTGGTCTGGTTGACGCCGATGCTGTTGGCCTTGCTGGTGTACTGGTCGGGGGTAACCGACGGGCCGAGGCGGCTCAGCTGCGTCAGGCCCTGGGCGAGCTTGGTCGCGTCCGCGGCGACCGCCTTCGCGGGCGCGACTGCCTTCGCGGGCATCCGCGTGCTGTTGACGGCGCTGGCGAAGTCGGACAGGGCAGCAGCGGCCTTGGCGTCCGCGTCCTCCACGCAGGTAGCCGTCTGGCAGTTCCCGACCGTGGCCTGGTAGCTGCTCAGCTGGCTCGACAGCGCCGTGTTGGCGGTGTTCACCCGGGCGATGGCGTCGCTGACCGAGACTGGCTTGGCCCGCAGGAAGTTGAACCCGATCGAGAGCGCGTAGAGGACGATCCCGAGCACGATGAACACGCCGAGCAGCCGCCGGGCCCCCCGCGTGAGCAGCAGCCGCCAGTCGGTCGCCGCCGCCGCGTCGCCCGGCACCGCCTCATCGTCGGCAACGGCCTCATCGCCGGCAACGGCGTAACCGGGCAGCGCCGGGCCGGGAGCATCCGCGCTGGAGGCCTCCGCGACTGGAACCTCGGTGGTCGGGGCCTCAGCGACCGGAACCTCGGTGGCCGGAACCTCGGTGGCCGGGACCCCAGCGACCGGAACTTCGATGGCGGGAGCGTCAGGCTCAGGGACCTCCGCGACCGGGACCTCCGGGCCTGGCACGTCCGTGGCGGGCGCATCCGCCGCCGGTTCCGCGACGACAGTGTCCGCAGCGGCCGGTTCCGCGGCGACAGGAGCCTCGGAGGCAGCGTTCTCGGAGGCAGCGTCCTCAGCGGCGGGGGCGTCCGCGACGTCGGCCTCAGGCGCTGTGGCCTCGGGGGCTGTGGCCTCGGGGGCTGTGGCCTCGGGGGCCGGGGCAGCCGGGGCGGCCGCGCCCGCGTCGTGTACTTCGGTGGCCGGGGCTGCGGGGACGGCGGCGTCCGCCTCCGGGACTTCCGCGGCTGGCCCGGCGATCGCCGGCTCCTCCGCGCCGGGAGCGGCGTCTTCTGTGGCCGGCGCGTCCGTGGCCAGGGCCTCCGGGGCCAGGGCCTCCGGGGCGGCCGCGTCCGCTTCGGGGACTTCAACGACAGTCGCGTCGGTGGCCGTTGCGCCGGCGGCCGGGTCCTCGGCGGGCGCGTCCTCGGCGGGCACGTCGGCAACGCCGGGGGCGGGCGGCACGACGCCGTCGCCGAACAGGCCCCAGGGGTAGGTGGGCGTGAGCAGGTAGAAGTAGCAATAAGTGCGGAATTCGTAGCGCAGGGTCGCAGTGTAGGCCTGGTGCAGCAGCGCCGGCAGCTTCCCGGTGACGAGCGCGATGAGCCAGGCGATGACGAGCACGATGGTGAACGCGCCGTAGGACACGAAGGTGAGGAGCAATTGCGCGGGAATGACGAGGATGATCCGGCCGAGAACCGCCCACCGGTTGAGGTGGCCGCGCGGCGGTATCGCCACCCGCACCGGGTAGCCGGGCTCGTCACCGAATGAGAACGGCGGGTACTGATCAGTCAGGAAGACGGAATAGGCCTGGACCCGGGTGGACCACCGGAGGACGCCGGAAAGGTAGTTCATCGCGAACTGCGGCAGCCGGCCGGCGAATAGCGCGGCCCACCAGCCGATAAACGCCACCACAGCCGCGGCGATGATCAGGAACCAGAGCACGACGACGTGCGGGATAACCATGATCGCCCGGATGAGGACCGTCCAGCGCCGCTGCCGCGCTGGCCCGTCCGCCACGAGGTCGACCGGCGGCGGGGTGTCAAGGGTCATCGCTTCGGGATTCATCGGCGTCATCGACGGGAGACTTGAAAAGGTGGTCACACTGATCCTCAGCTAGCGCCTGGAAGGTTGGCGGGCCGATCTTAGTGTTTCCCGAAAACCCGCGCGTGTCCGGAACGGTAAACATTGCGCATCGATGGTGGAACATGCGCGAAGACGCGCGGCGGCAGGCGAGCGCTAAATCTGGCGAGCAGTCCCCTCGATGACGGCGGCCGCGTCCTTGACGGTGGCGCCGGCGAACGCGTCAGGGGGAGGCGGAACTGGCCCGCCCAGGTCACTTTCTCCTCGCGCCACAGGCGCCGCAGCAGCTCGTACTTCTCCGCCAGCTGGTCCCACTGCTGCCCCTGCTCGACGCCGAACATCGGCAGCTGGCGCAGCTCGTTGCCTTTGCCGATGACCAGCTCGACCCGGCCCCGCGCGAGCTGGTCGACCGTCGCGTAGTCCTCCGCGACCCGCAGCGGGTCCAGGATCGACAGCACGGTGACCCCGGTCATGATCCGGATCCGGGCCGTCTGGGCGGCGATCGCGCCGAGCAGCACCGTGACCCCCGACGACAGGAAGTGCCCGGCGTGCCGCTCGCCGAGGGCGACCGAGTCGAAGCCCAGCTCCTCGGCCCGCCGGGCGGACTGCAGTGCCTGGGCGAACCGCTCGGCCGGGCTCACGAGCCGACCGCTGACCGGGTTCTCGATGTGGGGCAGGATGTCGAGCACTTGAAACTTCATGCTGCTTTTCCTAGCAAATAAGTAGGATTTGCGCAATTGAGGAGCACCGCGATCCCGGGTCACCGCAATTCAATCTCCGCCAGGCGGCGGACCGCCTCCGTCAGCACCTCCGGCGGCTGGGCGTAGGACAGCCGGACGTGCCGGGCCGCCTCGTCGTCGCCGCTGGTGGACAGCAGCCGTCCCGGGACCAGGCCGACTCCGCGCCGCAGCGCCGCCTGGGCGAACGTCCCCGCGTCGGCGCCTCCCGGCAGCCGCGCCCAGACCGACAGTCCGCCCTGCGGGCGCGCCCACGTCCAGTCGGGCAGGTACTTGTCCAGGGCCGCGGCGAGCGCTTCATACCGGGGCTGCAGCCAGGCCAGGCGGGCAGTGAGGATTGACTCATTCAGTTCCGCGATCACGGCGGCGACGATGGCCTGCTGGTAGGCCGTGCTCCCCAGGTCCACCGCCGCCTTGGCGGCGGCGAGCCGCGCGATGATGCCCGCCGGCGCCCGCACCCAGCCCAGCCGCAGCCCCGCCCAGTACGTCTTGGACAGCGACCCGACCGTCACCAGGTTGGGCAGCCCCGGCGCGAGCGCGGCCAGCGGCGCCGGGGGCCGGCCGCCCAGCGGCAGGTCGGCCATCGTCATGTCGTCGATGACGACGACGTCCGGGTTCGCCCGGGCCAGGCCCACGACCTGCTGCGCCGCGTCGGCCGTCATGCTCACGCCGAGCGGGTTGTGGTGCGCCGGGATCAGGTAAGCCAGCCCCGGCCGGTGCGCGGCGATCGCCCGCGCCAGGCGGGCGGGGTCACCCGGCGGGACGCCGACCGGGCGGGCGCCGGACCGCTGCAGGGCATCGAGCATCCCCGGGAACGTCGGGTCCTCGACGATGGCGGGCTGGCCGGGCACCAGCTCGCACCGGATCAGCAGGTCCAGCGCCTGCTGGGCGCCCGACGTGACGATGACCTCCTCCGGCTTCGTCGTCAGCCCGTGCCTGCTGGTCAGCATGGCGGCGATGGCGGCCCGCAGCTCCGGCAGCCCGTACGGGTAGTAGCCGGAAGTGCCCAGCAGCGCCTGGTGCAGGGCGGGGGCCACGAAGTCGGCCGGGCTCGCCAGCGCCCGGGCGACCTCAGGCGCGCAGTCCACGCAGGCCATGGTCAGGTCGGCCTCGACCGTGGTGGACCCGAGCAGCCCGGCGAAGAACCCGTTCGCCCGGTGCACCG
>DATBEM010000190.1:0-11352 GCA_036276115.1 Trebonia sp. | reverse complement strand
CGCGGCAGCGGTGACAGGGATTGACGCCAGTAGCGTGAAAACCGTGGAACGCACATCGGCCTTCAGGATCTGCTACGACTCCAGCTACTTCACCACATCGCAGTTGCACGCGCCTACTCAGGGGGGTCGCCTGGAGGGTGCTGGGTGAGCTCGAGTGCCTGCTCTACGAGGGCCTCGACGATCTGGTGCTCGGGGACGGTCTTGACGATGCGGCCGCGGACGAAGATCTGGCCCTTGCCGTTGCCGGACGAGACGCCGATGTCGGCTTCGCGGGCCTCGCCGGGACCGTTGACGACGCAGCCCATGACGGCGACGCGCAGCGGCTCGGGGAATCCCTCGAAGGCGGCCTGGACCTGCTCGGTGAGCTTGTACAGGTCGACCTGAAGGCGGCCGCAGCCGGGGCAGGACACGATCTCCAGGCGCCGCTGGCGCAGCCCGAGTGATTCCAGGATGCCGATGCCCGCCTTGACCTCCTCGACTGGCGGGGCCGACAGCGAGACCCGGATGGTGTCGCCGATGCCATCGGCCAGCAGGAGGGCGAAGGCGACGGCGGACTTGATGGTGCCCTGCTGGAGAGGGCCG
This sequence comes from Trebonia sp., assembly GCA_036276115.1. GTDB lineage: Bacteria > Actinomycetota > Actinomycetes > Streptosporangiales > Streptosporangiaceae > Trebonia. The sequence continues at coordinate 10,770 of DATBEM010000190.1, read as the reverse complement.
GCCTCGGTGACGCCCAGGTGCAGCGGGTAGTCGCAGGCCGCCGCGAGCAGCCGGTACGCCGCGACCACGATCATCGGGTCATGGTGCTTGACGGAGATCTTCAGGTCAGTGAAGCCGTGCTCCTCGAACAGGGAGGCCTCCCACAGGGCTGACTCGGCCAGCGCCTCCGGGGTGACGCCGCCGTGCTTGGCCAGCAGCCGCTTGTCCAGCGACCCGGCGTTCACGCCGATGCGGATCGGGGTCGCCGTGGCCGCCGCCTCCCTCGCGATCTGGGCGACCTGGTCATCGAACTGCTTGATGTTGCCGGGGTTGACCCGGACGGCGGCGCAGCCCGCCTGGATGGCGGCGTAGACGTAGCGAGGCTGGAAGTGGATGTCGGCGATCACCGGGATGGGCGACCGGGCGACGATCGGGGGCAGCGCGTCGGCGTCGTCCTGGCTGGGCACGGCGACGCGGACGATCTGGCACCCGGCCGCGGTGAGCTCGGCGATCTGCTGGAGGGTGGCGTCCACGTTCGCGGTGGGAGTGGTGGTCATCGACTGGACGCTGACCGGCGCGTCGCCGCCCACCAGGATCGCCTTGGCGTCCCGGCCGACGCGCAGTTGCCTGCTGCGGCGCCGGGCCCGGGCCGGGCCCGGCATGCCTGGCATGCCCAGCGCGACGGCGCTCACCACTGGCTCCCGGCGGGCGAGGCGGCCGGCTGAGCCGCCAGGTCGCCCAGCGCGTCCAGCACTGCCTGGGCGCAGCCGGGGCCGGTGAGCTGGTAGTCCGCCAGGAGCTGGTCGCGCGGGCCGTGCTGGATGAACGCCGTGGGCAGCGCCAGGCCCCGCACCGGTGTGCTCACGCCCGCCTCCGCGCAGGCCCGGGTGACGGCGTCGCCGAGGCCGCCGGGGCAGCCGTCCTCGATGACGACGGCCAGCCGGTGGCGGGCGACCAGGTGGACGAGGGTGGGGTGGACTGGCAGCAGCCAGCGCGGGTCGATGACGGTCACCCCGGTCCCGGCCGCCTCCAGCAGGCGGGCTGCCTGGACGGCGGGAACGGCCATGACCCCGGCGGCGACGATGAGCACGTCCAGCGGGCGCCCCGCTCCCCGGTGCAGGATGTCCATGCCGTCCATCCGGGCGATCGCCGGGATATCGGGACCGTCCGCCGGGGACTTGGGGAAGCGGATCGCCGTTGGCGCGTCCGCGACGACGACGGCCTCCTCCAGCAGCTCGCGCAGCCGGGCGGGATCGCGCGGCGCGGCGACGCGCATCCCCGGCACGACCGACAGCAGGGCCAGGTCCCACGCGCCATGGTGGGAGGCGCCGTCCGGCCCGGTGATCCCGGCCCGGTCCAGCACGAACGTCACCGGGAGCTGGTGCAGGGCGACGTCCATGAGGACCTGGTCGAACGCCCGGTTGAGGAAGGTGGCGTAGACCGCGACGACGGGGTGCAGTCCCGCCATCGCCATCCCCGCGGCCGAGCACACCGCCTCCTGCTCGGCGATCCCGACGTCGAAGACCCGGCCGGGGAAGCGCTCGGCGAACCGGGTCAGGCCGACCGGGTGGAGCATCGCGGCGGTCACCGCGACGACCTCGGGGTGGCGGGCGCCGATGTCGGCCAGGTACTCGCCGAAGACCGCGGTCCACGACTCCTTCCCGGGCTGGGTCGGCCGTCCGGCCGCGGCGTCCAGGATGCCGACGCTGTGCATCCGGTCGGCATCGTCGGCTTCGGCATGGTGCCAGCCGCGTCCCTTCTCGGTGACCGCGTGCACGACCACGGTCCGGTTCAGCGACTTGGCGCGGGCGAGCGCGTCGTCCAGCGCGGCGATGTCGTGCCCGTCCACCGGGCCGATGTAGGCCAGGCCGAGCTGCTCGAACAGGGTCGGGCCGGCCTGCGGCGGGTCGCAACGAAGCCGGGCGAGGTGACGGGCCACGCCGCCGATGGTCGGCTGATAGGAGCGGCCGTTGTCGTTAAGGATGACGATGACTGGCCTTTCCGGGCTGGCGGCGAGGTTGTTCAGCCCTTCCCAGGCCAGCCCGCCGGTCAGCGCGCCATCGCCGATGATCGCGGCCACGTGCCGGCGGGCGGGCCCGCGAGCGGTCAGCGTGCCGGACAGGCTGAACGCGCGGGCCATCCCGTCGGCGTAGGCGAGCGACGTGGAGGCGTGGGAGTTCTCCACCCAGTCGTGCGGCGACTCGGCGCGCGACGGGTAGCCCGACAGCCCGCCCGGCTGGCGCAGCGTGCCGAACTGGCCGGCCCGGCCGGTGAGGAACTTGTGCACGTAGGACTGGTGGCCGGTGTCGAAGAGGATCACGTCGCTGGGGGAGTCGAAGGCCCGGTGCACGGCGATGGTCAGCTCGACCACCCCGAGGTTGGCGCCCAGGTGCCCGCCGGTCGCGCACACCTTCTCCACCAGGAACGCGCGGATGCCGGCGGCCAGTGCCGCCAGCTCGGCCGGGGGCAGGTCCCGGACGCGCATGGGCAGGCCGGCCTCGTCGCCGGCCACCTGGCCGCTCATGCCGCCCCTCCTTCGTACCCGGCCGCCCAGGCGCCGGGCGGCGCGAACCGCTGGGTCTCGACGGCGGTGGCCAGCTCGGTGACCTGCACCGGCTCGTGCCGCGCGATCTCGGCGATGACCGCGTCCACCAGGTGCTGGGGGGCCGACGCCCCGGCTGACAGGCCGATCACCCGCGCGTCCCGCAGCCAGTCCGGCTCGACCTGCGAGGCATCGTCGACGAGGTAGGCCGGGACGCCGGCCCGGCGGGCGACCTCGGCCATGCGGACCGAGTTGGAGGAGTTCGCTGACCCCACGACCAGGACCACGTCCGCCTGGCGGGCGACCTCGGAGATGGCGGCCTGCCGGTTGGTGGTGGCGTAGCAGATGTCGTCGGCGCCGGGGCCGCGGGCACCAGGGAACCTGGCCTTCAGGGCGCCGATCAGCTCGTCGGTCTCGTCCACGGCCAGCGTCGTCTGGGTCAAGAACGCCACCCGCGCCCGATCGGGCGGGTCGAGGGCGGCGACGTCAGCGGCCGACTCGACGAGCACCGCCTGGCCGGGTGCCTCGCCCAGGGTTCCCTCCACTTCCTCGTGGCCGGCATGGCCGATCAGCACGATGGTGTCGCCGCGGGCGGCGTGCCGGCGTGCCTCGGCATGGACCTTGGCGACCAGCGGGCACGTCGCGTCGACCGCCTCAAGGCCACGCCGGAGAGCCTCCTGGCGCACCGCGGGCGAGACGCCATGGGCGGAGTAGACCACCACCGCGTCCCGATCCCCCGCCGGAATGTCCTCCAGCTCGTCGACGAAGACCGCGCCGCGCTCCCGCAGGCCGGCGACGACGTGGCTGTTGTGCACGATCTGCTTGCGGACGTACACCGTCCGCCCCGTCCCGGCGTAGGCGTCCAGCACCTGCTCCACCGTGCGGATTGCCCGCTCTACCCCGGCGCAGAAGGACCTGGGGGATGCCAGGAGCACCGTCCGCAGGCCAGGAGACGCCCTGCCGGTCATTGCACCACTCCAAGGAAAGTTGATTCGCGGTCAAGCCCTAGTAGGCCGCAACCTGGTCCCCCCGCCAAGGGCCTGGCTGCCCGCGAGACGTCCCGCTTTGGGCGGGTGTCGCGCTCCTGGGCGCGGCCAGGTCGGCGCCCGCGACGGCGTGCGCGCGTGCAACGTGGCCAGGTCTTCAACAACCCGGGCCAGCGTGCCTCACCCGGGAGCGGGTCGCGGGAATTCACTGGTCCCATGAACGCGACAGCGACACCGCCGCACTACGTGGTACTGGGCGGCGGGATTGCAGGCCCGCTCGCCGCGGCGGCGCTGGCTCCCCGAGCCGGGCACGTGACCCTCGTCGAGCGCGACCGGCTGCCCGTAGCGCCATCGCCGCGCGCGGGAGCCCCGCAGGGACGGCACTTCCATGCCCTGCTGTCCACTGGCGCCCGCGCCATGGAGGCCCTGCTGCCCGGTACCCTCGACGCCTTGTGGCGCGCTGGCGCGCGACGCGCCGACCTGCCGGGCGACAGCCTGGTTTACGGCCGGATGGCTGGGCGCGGCCATTCCCCGGCCGGGCATACATCGTCATCTGCTCCCGCCCGCTCCTGGAACAGGTCATCCGCGTCCAGCTCATGCGCCAGCACCACGTCGAGCTGGTGGAGGGCTGCACGGTGACCGGGCTGACTGGCACCAAGCGGCGCGTCACGGGCGTGCCCGCCCGCCGGCGCGACGCCGACGGCGACATCGTGATTGACGCGGACCTCGTGGTCGACGCCACCGGGCGCTCCGCCAAGACCCCGCGCTGGCTGCAGGAGCTTGGCCTCCCGCCCACGACGGCCACCACGATCGACGCGGGGATCGGCTATGCCAGCCGCGTCGTCGCCGTCGCGCACCCGGAGGACTGGCTTAGTCCCTTCGTCACCGGCCTGGCCAGCGCCTGTCGTCAGTGATCGCGGCGCGTGACCAGGGCGGCCAGGGCGCGCAGGTCGGCGGCGGCTTCCTCGTCCGGGCGGGTGGCGTCCAGGGCCGCGTGCGCCAGCTCCACCCGCCGGGCGGCCTCGGCGCGGGCCCAGGACCGGCCGCCGGCCGCTTCGACCAGGGCCGTCGCGTAGGTCACGGCTTCCTCGTCGAGCGGCTCGTCCCGCCGGTAGACCCCGGCCAGCAGGTCGCCCGCCGGGGTGCCGGAGGCCAGCGCGGCCACCACCGGGAGGGACCGCTTGCGCGCCGCGAGATCGGCTCCGACCGGCTTGCCGGTACGCTGCGGGTCGCCCCAGATCCCCAGGTCGTCATCGACGAGCTGGAACGCGATGCCCAGGTGGCGGCCGAACTGCCGGTACCGCCCGGCCGTCGCCGCGTCCGCGCCGCCGGCCAGTGCCCCCAGCTCGCAGGCCGCGCCCAGCAGGGCCCCGGTCTTCCCGTCGGCCATGTCCACGCACTCGCTGATCGTCACCTGGTCCCGCCGCTCGAACGTGATATCCGCGCACTGCCCGGCGCACAGGTCCACCAGCGCCAGGGACAGCACCGCTCCCCCGCCGCCGGGCACCTGGGCGGCCTGCTCCATGGCGAGCGCGATCAGGGCGTCGCCGGCCAGGATCGCCTGGCTCACCCCGAACACCACCCACGCCGTCGGCCGGTGGCGGCGGGTCCGGTCGCCGTCCATCACGTCGTCGTGCAGCAGGGAGAAGTCGTGCATGACCTCGACCGCCACCGCCGCGGCGAGCGCCGCGGCCGGGCTCGCTGCGCCCGCCGCCCGGGCGCAGCACAGCGCGAGCGCCGGGCGCAGCGCCTTCCCGCCGCCGTCCAGCGCCGCGCCGTCCGCGTCCCACCAGCCGGCGTGGTACCCGGCCACGTGCCTGATCTCCGCGGGGAGCCGCCCGACGGCCGCCCGGTAGCCCACCGCGACGGCCGCCCGGGCCTGGTCCAGTACCGGGTGCGCGTCCCTGGCGGGCATCGCCGTGGCGTGCCGGGACATCTGGGTCACCATGGCGCCGCTCCTCACTGCCCGGTCATCGGTCGTCTAGGTCCAGTAAGGCAGTCCGCGCGGCGGCGTGGCAGGGGGGCCGGCCCCGCCACATGTCCCGGATTGGGCCGCTGTCGCGCTTGGATGCCCGCGAGCCGTCGGCGCGCTCGTCGCGGGCCTGGCCCGGCTAGCGTGACCGGACTGGCTAGCGTGGCGGGGCGGGCGGGCGCTGGGCCACCGCGCGGATGAGCAGCCCTGCCACGGCCGGGTGCCGGGCGTGCGGGCGCAGCATGGCCCGCATGGTCCTCAGGGCGGTGCTGGCCCGGCCGGATGCCAGGTGCGGGTACTCGTCGAGGAAGCGGTGCCAGGTGCTGACCGCCTGGTCGAGGTGCCCGGTGGCGAACTGGATCTCGGCCAGCCGGGCAAGGGTGACCGCGCGGGCCCGGCGCTCGCCGGCCGGCCGGTACCGGATGGAGCGGGCCAGGGCCATCGCCGCCGCCGCGCGGTCGCCGAGCAGCGCGCGGACTTCCGCCTCCTGGTGCGACAGCGACGCCGGATGGTAGGTGCCCGTGAACGGCGCGCTCGCGCTCGTGGCCCCGGACAGGAACCGCTCGGCCGCCGTCAGGCTGTCCAGGGCCCGGCCGCGATCGCCGTCGGCCGCGCGCGCGGCGGCCAGGTTGCCGTGCAGGAATGCCTGCCGCAGCGGGTCGGCCGCCTTCCCCGCGTCAACGGCCGCCTCCGCGAGGTGCAGCGCCTGCCGCTGGTGGCCGAGGGACTGGGCCTGCACCGACATCGCCCGCAGCGTGACCGCGTACCCGGTCCGGTCCCCGGCCTCGGCCGCCAGGGACAGCGCGGCCAGGTAGTACCGCTGCCCGAGGCCGTGGACCTCGTCGTCGTAGCACATGAAGCCGCACAGGTACGACAGTTGCGCGGCGACCGCGTGCAGCCGCCCGCGCTCGGCGGGGCGGCCCGGTTCCCGCAGCCTCGGGGCGATGTCGTTGGCCAGGTAGCCCGCCAGGGCAGCCCGGGCGCTGCCGCCGCCGAAGGCGCGGTCACTGGCGGAGAACAGCCGCGCCAGCGACTCTGCCGTCTCGATGACCCCGGCCGGGGCCAGCAGGGGGCGGCGCGTCGCCTCCCCTGGCTGGGAAGGCAGCGGCGGAATGGGCGGTCGAGGCTGGTGTCGCGGCCGAGGCGGCTGAGGCGGCGGCCAGGTGAGGCCCGCGAGCTGCCTCGTCCGGTAGGGACGGGCGCCCGCCGCCTGCTGGCCGGGCAGCGTGGCCAGCTCGGCGGCCGGGTCTGCGGCCGGGTCCTCGCGGGCGGGGCCCGCGGCCGGGCCCAGTCCGGCCTCCGCCGCCGTGACGGGCCGTCCCAGGCCCCGCGAGAGCGCTTCCGCGATCGGGGCGCGCGCCTGCTGGCGCGGGTGCACCCCGGCCAGCCAGTGGGAGACCGACGTGCGGTCGTACCCCAGGCGGATGCCGGCCTCCGCGCCGGCCCGGTTCACCATGACCGCGAACTGGTGCCCGGTCCAGCCTCCCTCGGCGAGCAGTGCCCGTAGCTCCGCATTCGGCCGGCAACGCGAACCCATGACTCCCACCAGGACACAACGTCACGTAGCTACATGTATAGCGTCGGCTTCAGTATGCGACCGCATTGGCGTGCCCGCTAGGGCGCCGCATGTCCCTGTTCCCGGTACTTGCGGCTCTGGCCTGTGGCTTCCGCGTTCGCTGGGCTGCGCTGGGCGATGAGGGTGAGCCGGCCCGGGCCGAGGGACGCGGCCGGGCGGGGGCGGGCCGGGTGGCCCGGATCGGGCCGCAGCCGCCAGCGGGTCGCGATGGTGGCGACGGTGATGGCGGTCTCGGCGGCGGCGAAGGTGTCGCCGAGGCACCGGCGCGGCCCGGCCCCGAAGCTGAGGTGCGCGCAGCGGGCGGGCTTGGCCTCATCGGGCGGCAGCCACCGCCGCGGCGCGAAGGACCCGGGATCGGGGAACAGCAGCGGGTCGTGGTGGCTGGCATAGGGACTGTAGAAGACGTAGCTGCCGGCCGCGATGGGGCAGCCCCCGAGCTCAGTGTCGGCGACGGTGAGCCGGGGCAGCAGCCAGACCGGAGGGTACAGGCGCAGTGCCTCGGTGACGGTGGCCCGCAGGTACGGGAGCCGGGGCAGGTCGGCGTAGGTGACGGGGCGGCCGCCGAGCTCGGTGTCGAGCTCGCGGCGGACCTCGGCGTCCACGTCCGGCCGCGTGGCTAGCAGGCCGAGTACCCAGGACATGCCCACGGCGGTGGTCTCGGTCGCCGAGACGAGCAGGGTGAGGACCTCGTCGTGGACCTGCTGGTCGGGCATGGACTCGCCGGTGTCCTCATCGCGCGCCGCCAGGAGCGTGCTGAGCACGTCCGGCACGTCGAGGCGGCTGGCCCGGCCGTCGGCGATGAGCCGGCCGGCGAGCTGGTGCATGCGCCGCGAGGCGGCGGTGAAGCGCCGGTTGCCGGGGGTGGGCAGCGCGTGCGCCCACCGCACCGGAAGGGCGGCCCGCCGTCCTAGTCCCGCCATGATGACGAGCATGGACTCGATGATGTCGTCGAGCTCCCGCGCGCTCAGGCGCACCGAGTACAGGCACCGGCCCATGACGGTCGCCGACACGCGGTGCATCTCGCGGTCGATCGCGAGGTGCTGCCCGTCGTGCCAGGACCCGGCGACCTCCGCGGCGACCTCACCCATGACCTCGGCGTAGGCGCCGATGCGGGCCTGCTGGAACATAGGCTGGATGAGGCGGCGCTGCCTGCGGTGCAGTTCCCCGTTCGCGGTGGTCACCCCGTTGCCGCCCAGTTCCCGCCAGGCGTCGTACAGCGGCCCGCCGCGCACGAAGTCGCCCCGGCGGCTGGTCAGGACCTGGTGCACGAGCTCGGGGTGGTTGATCAGGTACGCGCGCCTGGGGCCGATCCTGAACACGACGATGTCGCCCCGGTCTCGCTGCGCTTCCAGGAACCGCAGCGGCTCGAACCGCAGTTGCCGCGCGTGCCCGAGCAGCGGCAGCCCGCCGGGCGCGATCGCGACCCGGGCCGGCCTTTCCTCGGTGCCTACGGCTGTCATCGCCTGGTCCTCCCTTGCGAGCCTGCGAGTTTCCTCCATTGAGCCGGGCCCGGGCGCGGCGGTGGAAGGGTGCCTCGCGGCCGGGCCTGTTGCACGTTGCCGGCCGTTGCACGTTGCCGGTTGCCGCGCGGGGCGGCTCGTGCAACAGCCCGCGTGGTTCAACACGCCCGGCTGGCCTGGCGGCTTGAGCCGGCCCCTCGCCCGCGGCCTACTGGCAGGGAGACAGCTAGCCGACGTGACCGCGAGACCCAGCGGACCGAGCCCGACCGGCGCCCACTGAAGGAGCCTCCCATGCCCGAGACGGCACCGGCCGTCCTGCACGGCGTTCCCGATCTCGCCGTGCCCTTCCCGCTGCGGGTCAACCTCGGCCTCGACGCCGTCCGGGGACGCGACATGGCCTGGGCAAAGGCCACCGGGCTGGTCTCCAGTCCAGCCGACGAGCGCCGCTATCGCTCCTGGGACCTGGCGCTCCTGGTCGCCGGCTGGCTGCCCGACGCGCCAGCCGACGGCCTCGACGTCGCCGCCAACGCCTTCAACTGGTGCACCGTCTACGACGACCTGCACGCCGGGGACAAGTCCACCGACGTGCGGCACGCCCGCACGCTGCAGCGGCCGCTGCTGGACTACCTGGCGACGGGGACCCTGGCCGCCAGCCCGTCCCCGCTCCTGCTGGCGCTGCACGACATCGTCACCCGGGAAAGGCAGCGCGCTCCCCGCGAGGCCCATCCCCGCATCACTCATGACTGGTCGCTGTTCATCGCCGCCTTCCTGGAGGAGACCGGCAACAGGAAAGCGGGCCAGCCCCTCGCCTTCACCGAGTACCGGGCGCTGCGCCGCAGGAGCGGCGCCGTTAATCTCATGCTCGACCTCATCGAGATCGCGGGCGGTTACCACACGACGCCCCGGGCCCGCTCGGTTCCCGTTTTCCAGGAGCTGCTCGACTCGGCCAACGACGCCATCTGCTTCATCAACGACCTCTACTCCCACGTCAAGGAGGAGGCCGCCGGGGACCCGCACAACCTCGTCTTCGTCGTGCAGAACGAGCGCCGCTGCCCGCGCGCGCAGGCGATCGAGCGGGCCGCGGAGATCACGCTGGACGCGTGCGACGACGTGCTCCTGCGCCAGTCCCGGCTGCGCGCCGCGTGCCGCCAGGCGGGGCTATCGCCGCGCGAGGCCGCCAGCGCGCAGCGGTTCGCCTTCGAGCTGGCCTACCCCATCTCGTCGATGGCCTCCTGGCAACGCCAGAGCGCCCGCTACTGGCAGCCCGACAACACGCTGTACGGCAGCGGCCAGGCGGGGTCATGACGGAGGTGGCCGGCACCGGGACCGGCACTGAGGCCGGGCGGCCGGCGGGGAGGGGTGCGCTGGGTGGGTGGTGCCGTCAGCCGGCGGCCCCACCCGGCAGCAGGATCGCCCGGAGGCGCCCGATGTCGGACATCCGTCGTTCGGCGAGCCGGTCGGCGGCGGTCGCGGGGGTTACCGCCTCGCTGGCCGCCAGCGCCAGGATCAGCCGGGTCGTCTCGAAGACTGCAAGACGCCGTGGGCGGTGAGGATGGCGGAGTCCCCTGCCCCGCCATTGGCTTCGGAACGGCCGGTCACGAATGCGGTCTCGCGCGCGATGACGTCCATGTCGTCGCTGCGGGTGCCGACGTCGCGAGCGGTGTAGTACCGGCCGCCGAGTGACTGCACGAAGCGGCCGAAGGCCCGCAGCAGCGGCTCGGTCTTGCCAGTCGCGGGGTCCCCGATGATCACGGCCTTGCCGCCGCCGAGGTCGAGGCCCGCGAGGGCATTCTTGTAGGCCATGGCGCGCGAGAGGTTGAGCGCGTCGGCCAGATGAGCCTGACAGGGTACCAGCTACCCGGCCGTCCAGCCGGCAGGACCGGAGGTGAAATGCCATGGCTGAGCCGGTGAAGGACATCCTGGAGGCGATCGGGTCGCAGACCTGGCCGAGTCGGGCCCGGCGGCGAGCGCGGTGGCGGCCGATTTCGGGGCGCTGGCACTGCCCGAGTCGTACCGGGCGGTCACCGTGCACAAGGACGAGACGGGGATGTTCACCGGGCTCGCCTTGCGGGACAGGGACCCGCGCCTGTCCCCGCACGTGGACGAGGTACCGGTGCCCCTTCCCGGCATGGGGGAAGCGCTGGTGGCCGTGATGGCGTCCTCGGTCGACTACAACACCGTGTGGAGCGCGCCGGTGGCGACCTTCGCCTTCCTGGAGCGGTACGGCAAGGTCAGCGGCCTGGCCCGGCGGCACG
>DATBEM010000189.1:0-10164 GCA_036276115.1 Trebonia sp. | reverse complement strand
GAGCAGCGACGGTCGCACGGCCTCGGTCATCGGCCCGGCTTCTGTCATCGTTGACCCCTCATCTTGAAGCAACCCCCTCCACATGGGGTACCTCTACACCATACGATCTTCAGGGTGACGCATTCTCGTGATGAGCGCCTGGCCCTAGCCGACCTGCTCGCGGAAGTCGGGCCCGACGCGCCTACCTTGTGCGAGGGCTGGACGACCGGCGACCTCGCCGCGCACCTGGTCTTGCGGGAGTCCCGGCCGGACACCGCCGCCGGGGCGATGGGCGGCCCGCTGGCCGGGTACACCGCCCGCGCCCTGGAGAAGCTGAAGGGCCGGCAGGGCTACGCCGAGCTCATCGAGGCGTTCCGGAACGGGCCGCCGCGGTTCTCGCTGTTCGCGCTGCCGCGGGCCGATGAGCTGGGGAACACGGTGGAGTACTTCGTGCACCACGAGGACGTGCGCCGGGCGGCGGGCGACTGGTCCCCCCGCCAGCTTGATCCCGGCCTGTCCGATGCCCTGTGGCGGCAGCTCAAGGGGGGCGCCCGCCTCATGCTGGGCCGGGCGCCGGTCGGGGTGGAGCTCGCCCGGGACGAGTCGCTGGCCGACCTGGCGACCGCGGAGGGCAGCGCCCCGGCCGCCAGTACCGGGGAGGCGGCCACGGCCGGCGCGGCCGCGACAGCCGGCGCGACCGCGGCCGGGCCGGCCACGGCGGGCGCCACGACGACCGCGGCCAGCGACTCTGGGGCCGCTGGGGCCGCTGGGGCCAGCGCGACCGGCACCGGGGCGACCAGCACCGGGGCGGGGGCAGGCGGCCCCTACCGGGTCACCGCCAAGCGCAGCGCGCCGCTGGTCACCGTGACCGGGACCTCAGCCGAGCTGACCCTGTGGGCATTCGGCCGGGCCGGCGCCAGCAACGTACGGCTCGACGGCCCCAAGGCGGCCATCAACAACCTCCAGGCCTGGCGCCGGTAGGTCACCCCGGGGCGGGCCGGCCAGGGCCGAGACGGTCACCGCCTTGCCCCGCTTTTGCCGGTGGTAGGTGATCGCGAACCGGTGCGCCGCGTCAGGAGGACGTCCGCGGCCCCGCCCGCAGGGCACCGCGCCTCGTACTCGCCCGCCTCGCCGCCCGGAGCGGGAATCCCGCGGACCGTCAGGTAGCCGTCAGGCCGGGCCGGGCACAGCCGGTCCTCGCGCTCGCCCCGGCCCACCCGGATGGCAACGTCAATCCAGGCCCGGGCCTCATCCGGCGCCATCGCCATCGCCTCGCTGCCTGCCCGCTCGGGCCCGCGCCGGTCCGGCGGCGGGCAGGCGCCCGGTGGCCGGGGCCCGCCTGCCGCCAGGAGGCACTCGCGCCTAGTGGCCCATCTCCCGTCGCAGGCGGTCGAGGTCGTCGTCGACGTTGGGCCGCGACGGAGGCGGCGGAGGTGGTGGCGGGTAGTCCGCGGGCCGGTAGTCATCGCGCAGCTCCCGGTCGCGGTGACGGTTGCGGACCGAGCGACCCCGGCCCGAGGTGGCGATCTTGTAGACGACGTAGCCGCCGCCGCCGACCAGGGCAAGGACCACTACCCAGCCCAGGATGGCCGTGATCAGATGGATTACGCTGCCGACGATGAAGAAGGCGATCAACGCGCCGATCGCGACGGCTGCGATCTTGAGCCAGTTCATTCCGGCGCCCCTTTCTTTCGCATCTTCGATCATAATCAGGTTCCGAGCGGGCCCGGCACCCCTGTGCCCACGCCCTAAGCGAAGCGGGAGCAAGGACTCAGGATGACGCACGTACTGGGAATCGATATCGGGGGCACCGGGATCAAGGGCGCGCCGGTGGACGTGGCCACGGGCAAGCTGATGGAGGCGCGCAAGAAGGTCGACACGCCCCAGCCGGCCACCCCCGAGGCCGTGACCGGGGTGGTCAAGGAGCTGGCGGCCTCGTTCGGGTGGACCGGCCCGACCGGGATCACGTTCCCCGGCGTGGTGACCGACGGGACCGTCCGGTCGGCAGCCAACGTTGACAAGGGCTGGATCGACACCGACGCGGCGACGATGTTCGGCGCCGCCCTGGGCGGGCCGGTCACGGTGCTGAACGACGCCGACGCGGCCGGCGTGGCGGAAATCACGTTCGGCGCGGGCAAGGGGGTCCCGGGGACGGTGCTGATGCTGACGTTCGGCACCGGCATCGGCAGCGCGCTGTTCGTGGCGGGCACGCTGGTCCCCAACACCGAGTTCGGCCACATCGAGATCGACGGCAAGGACGCGGAGAAGCGGGCTTCCGAGCGGGCCAAGGAGCTGCACGACCTGTCGTGGCACAAGTGGGCGGGCCGGGTCGATGAGTACATGCAGCACATCGAGGCGCTGCTGTCGCCGGGCCTGATCATCGTCGGCGGCGGGATCAGCAAGGAGTCGGAGAAGTGGGTGCCGCTGCTGACCGGCGTGCGGGCCAAGATCGTCCCCGCCACCTTGCTGAACGACGCGGGCATCGTGGGCGGCGCGATGTCGGCCGCGGTGCGGCTCGCGAGCTAGGGCACCATTTTTCAGCAAGGGCTGCTCGCCTGCGCGAGCAGCCCGGCGGCGCGCCCGGCGGCCCGGCGGGCGGGTCGCTAGCGGACCGGGTGGCCCGCGGCCCGCAGGGCGTCCTTGACGTCGCCGATGCGCAGGGCGCCGAAGTGGAAGACGCTCGCGGCGAGGACCGCGTCGGCGCCCGCCGCGATCGCGGGGGCGAAGTGGGCCACCTCGCCGGCGCCGCCGCTGGCGATCACCGGGACGGTGACGGCGGCCCGCACGAGGCCGATGAGCTCGACGTCGAAGCCGGCCTTGGTGCCGTCGGCGTCCATCGAGTTGAGCAGGACCTCCCCCGCGCCGAGGCCGACCGCCCGGCGGGCCCACTCGACCGCGTCGGTGCCGGTGCCGCGCCGCCCGCCGTGGGTGGTCACCTCGAACCCGCTCGGCGTCGGGGGCGACCCGGCCGGCACCCGGCGGGCATCGACCGACAGCACCACGCACTGGGCGCCGAACTGGCGGGACGCCTCGGCCAGCAGTTCCGGGCGGGCGATCGCGGCGGTGTTGAGCGACACCTTGTCCGCCCCGGCCCGCAGCAGCGCGTCCACATCGCCCGTCGAGCGCACTCCCCCGCCGACCGTCAGCGGGATGAACACCTGCTCGGCGGTCCGGGAGACCACGTCGTACATGGTCTGGCGGCCGCCGCTGGAGGCGGTGATGTCGAGGAACGTGAGCTCGTCAGCGCCCTCGGCGTCGTAGCGGGCGGCCAGCTCGACCGGGTCGCCGGCGTCGCGCAGGTTCAGGAAGTTGACCCCCTTGACGACTCGGCCGCCGTCCACGTCCAGGCAGGGGATCACCCGGACGGCAACGTCACTGGTCATGGGGGCATCACCGGTCATGGGGCCGGTCACGCGGGCCACCCCAGGCCTGCCCCGGGCGCGGGGGCGGGCCGGTAGGCGACCGCCTCGACCTCCACCAGCAGCCGGGGGTCGATGAGGGCGGCCACCGCGAGCATCGAGGTGGCCGGCCGGACCGGGCCGAACGCCGCCTGGTGGGCCGCGCCGACCTGGGCCGAGCAGCTCATGTCGGTGACGAACATCCGGGTGCGGACCACGTCCGCCAGGCTCGCGCCGAGCGCGGCCAGGGCCGCCTCGACGTTGGCGATCGCCTGGCCGGCCTGGGCGCCGGGATCGCCGTCGTGGACGATCTGGCCGCCCTGGACCGACGTGCAGCCGCTGACGAAGATGTAATCGCCGGCCGCGACCGCCCGGCTGTAGCCGACGGACTCCTCCCACGGGGCGCCGGAGGAGACCTTCCGGACCATGGCCGTCCCGCTCGCGCCGGTCATCCGGCGACCGCCGCGAGCGCCTCTTCGAGGGTGAACGCGCCGGAGTACAGGGCCTTGCCGACGATGGCGCCCTCGACCCCGTCGCCGACCAGGCCGGCGATCTGGCGCAGGTCATCGAGGCTCGACACGCCGCCGCTGGCGACCACCGGGGCGCTGGTGGCGGCGCAGACATCGCGCAGCAGGCCGAGGTTGGGGCCGCGCAAGGTGCCGTCCTTGAGCACGTCGGTCACCACGTAGCGGGCGCAGCCCTCGGCGTCCAGCCGGGCCAGGGCCTCGTGGAGCTCGCCGCCCTCGGCGGTCCAGCCGCGGGCGGCCAGGGTGGTGCCGCGCACGTCGAGGCCGACCGCGATCTTGTCGCCGTGCCGGGCGATGACGGACGCGACCCATTCGGGCTTCTCCAGGGCGGCGGTGCCGATGTTCACCCGCTGGCAGCCGGTCGCCAGGGCGCGGGCGAGCGACTCGTCGTCGCGGATGCCGCCCGACATCTCGACCCGCATGTCCACGGCGGCGGCGACCCGGGCGAGCAGGGCGGCGTTGGAGCCGCGGCCGAAGGCGGCGTCGAGGTCAACCAGGTGCAGCCACTCGGCGCCGGCCTTCTGCCAGGCGAGGGCGGCCTCGACCGGGTCGCCGTAGGACGTCTCGCTCCCGGCGGCGCCCTGCACGAGGCGGACGGCCTGCCCGGCGGCCACGTCGACCGCGGGTAGCAAGACCAGTGAGGTCACGGTGTCTCCTGGGGCTGGTGGAGGTGAAGAGGCTCGTGGGGCCAGATGGAGTGATGGGGCTGGTCGGGCTGGCCGGCGTAGTGGGACCGAGCGGGACGATGGGGCTGGGGCTGGGGCTGAGGGTGGAGTTGGGACTGAGGGTGGAGTTGGGACTGAGGGTGGAGTTGGGGCTGCGGGTGGCGACGGGGCTGGGGTCGGGGCCTCACAGGGTGCCGAGCCAGTTGCGCAGGACGGCCGCGCCGGCGTCGCCGGACTTCTCCGGGTGGAACTGGGTCGCCGACACCAGGCCGTCCTCGACTGCCGCCACGAACGGCTCGCCGTGGGTCGCCAGCGTGACCAGGGCGCGACTGCCGGGGTCGCCCGCGGGACAGGTCCCCGGGCCGCCGCCCGGACCCTTGCCACCCGGGCCGCGCACGGCGGCCAGGTCCAGGTGGCGCAGGGGGGCGGCGTCGCGCAGGCGCAGCGCGTAGGAGTGCACGAAGTAGAACCGGGTACCGGGGTCGAGGCCGGCGAACAGGGCCGAGCCGGCCGGCGCCCTGACGGTGTTCCAGCCCATGTGCGGGAGCACCGGGGCGTCCAGGCGGTCGACCGTGCCCGGCCAGACCTCGCAGCCCTCGGCCCGGATGCCGTGCTCGACGCCGGCCGAGAACAGCACCTGCATTCCCACGCAGATGCCGAGGACGGGCCGCCTGCGGGCGATCCGCCCGGCGATCGCCTTGTCCCCGCCGACGCCGCGCAGGCCCGCCATGCAGGCCGCGTAGGCGCCCACGCCCGGCACCACCAGGCCGTCGCACTCACAGGCGGCATCGAGGTCAGCGGTCACCCGGACGTCCGCGCCCGCGCGGGCCAGCGCCCGCTGGGCCGAGCGCAGGTTCCCCGACCCGTAGTCGAGGACGACCACGTCAGCGGCCATCGCGCGCCCCGGGCGAGCGGCCGGGCCCGTGAGAGATGATGGCCACCTAAAGGACGCCCTTCGTGGAGGGAATGGCCCCGGCGGCGCGCGGGTCGAGGGCGGCGGCCGCGCGCAGCGCGCGGGCGACGGCCTTGAACTGGGCCTCCACGATGTGGTGGGGGTTGCGGCCGTAGAGCACGTGGACGTGCAGGCAGATGCCGGCCGAGAACGCCAGCGACTCCCAGATGTGCCGGGTCAGGGTGGTGTCGTAGCTGCCGATCATGGGCGACAGGCCCGCGGGCTCGTCGTGCACGACGTAGGGGCGCCCCGACAGGTCGACGGCGGCCCGGACCAGGACCTCGTCCATCGGCACGAGCGCGTCGCCGTAGCGGGTGATGCCCGCCTTGTCGCCGAGGGCCTCCCTGAGCGCGGCCCCGAGCGCGAGCGCGGTGTCCTCCACGGTGTGGTGGGCGTCGATCTCGATGTCGCCATCGGCCGCGACGGTGAGGCCCAGCTGGCCGTGCTTGCCCAGCTGGGCGAGCATGTGGTCGAAGAACGGGACGCCGGTGGCGGCGCTCACCGGCCCCGGCCCGTCCAGGTCGAGCTCGACCAGCAGCTTGGTCTCCTTGGTCTCCCGGGAAACCCGGCCCACTCTCGTCATCCCAGTACCTCCGTCAGCCCTAGTACCTCGGTCAGCGCCGCCTTGACGGCCGCCATCTCCGCGGGCGTCCCGACCGTCACCCGCAGCCAGCCGGCCGGGCCGGTCTCGCGGATCAGCACGCCCCGGTCGAGCAGCGCCTGCCAGGTCTTGTGCCGGTCGCCGAACACGCCGAACAGCACAAAGTTGGCGTCGCTGTCGGCCGCCCGCAGGCCGTGGGCGCGCAGCCAGTCCACCAGCGCGTCGCGCTCGGCCCGCAGCGCGCTGACGCTCGCCAGCAGCTCGCCGTCGTGCGCGAGGGCGGTGCGGGCGACCGCCTGGGTGACGGTCGACAGGTGGTACGGGAGCCGGACCAGCAGCAGCGCCTCGACCACGGCCGGGTCGGCCGCGAGGTAGCCCAGCCGGGTGCCGGCCGCCGCGAACGCCTTGGACATCGTGCGGCACACCACCAGCCGCTCGCGGCCTGGCAGCAGCGACAGGGCCGAGGGGGTGCCGTCGCGGCCGAACTCCGCGTACGCCTCGTCGATGACGACGATGCCGGGCGCGGCGTCGTAGGCCGCCGCGATGAGGTCCAGCGGCACTGCGGTGCCGGTGGGGTTGTTGGGCGAGGTGATGAACACGACGTCCGGGCGCTGGGCCGTGACCTGCGCCACCGCCGTCGACAGGCCGTAGTCGTCGTCGCGGGTTCCGCTGAGCCACCCGGTGCAGGTGACCTGGGAGATCAGCGGGTGCATGGAGTACGACGGCTCGAACCCCATCGCCGTGCGGCCGGGACCGCCGAATGCCTGCAGGAGCTGCTGGATGACCTCGTTCGAGCCGTTGGCCGCCCACACCTGGTCCGGCCGCAGGCCGTGCCCGAGGTAGCGGGCCAGGTCAGCCCGCAGCGCGGTCGCGTCCCGGTCCGGGTAGCGGTTGAGGGTCCCGGCGACCGCCGCGACCGCGTCGGCCACCGCCCGCTGCAGCGCCGGGCTGGGGCCGTAGGGGTTCTCGTTGGTGTTGAGCTGGTAGGGCACGTCCAGCTGGGGGGCGCCGTAGGCGTGCAGGTGGCGCAGGTCGTCGCGGATGGGGAGGCCCATCAGCCCTCCCGGGGGACCCGGGCGCGGACGGCGGCCACGTGGGCGGCCAGGTCCTCCGCGCCGCCGAGGGCGTCCACGTGCGGCGCGACCGCCCGCAGCGAGGGCTCGTCGCACTCGATGACGTTGACCACCCGCAGGTACGGGTGGACCGACAGGCCGCTGGTGTGCCGGGCGGTGCCGCCGGTGGGCAGCACGTGGTTGGAGCCGGCCAGGTAGTCGCCGAGCGAGACCGGCGTGAACGAGCCGACGAAGATGGCGCCCGCGTTGCGGACCTTGCGGGCGACCGCGGCGGCGTCCTGGGTCTGCACTTCCAGGTGCTCGGGCGCCCAGGCGTCGCTGATGGCGATGGCCGCGTCGATGCCGTCGGCCACGATGTAGCCGGCCTGGCCGCCCAGCGCGGCCTCGACCCGCGCCCGGTGCCGGGTCGCCGGGAGCTGGCGGGCGAGCTCGGCGTCGACCTTGTCCGGCAGGCCCGGGTCGGTCGTGATGAGCAGGCAGCCGGCGTTCTCGTCGTGCTCGGCCTGGCCGATCAGGTCAGCCGCGACGAAGCGGGGGTCGGCCGTGTGGTCGGCGATGATCGCGATCTCGGTCGGGCCGGCCTCGCCGTCGATGCCGACGATGCCCTGCAGCAGCCGCTTGGCGGCGGCGACGTAGACGTTGCCGGGCCCGGTGATCACGTCCACCGGCTCCACGTCCCGCGTGCCGTAGGCGAGGGCCGCGAGGGCCTGCGCGCCGCCGACGGCGTGCACCTCGGTGATGCCGAGCAGCCCGCAGGCGGCGAGCACGACCGGGTGGGGCAGGCCGCCGTTGTCCTGCTGCGGCGGCGAGGCGACCACCACCTGGGGCACGCCGGCCGCCTGGGCGGGCACGACGTTCATGACGACCGAGCTCGGGTAGGCGACCAGCCCGCCCGGCACGTAGACCCCGGCCCGGCTGACCGGGACGTAGCGGGTCGAGACGGCCAGGCCCGGCGCCGGGGCGGTGTCGGACCGGGCGGGCAGCTGGGCCTCGTGGACGACGCGGGCCCGGCGGACCGCCTCGGCCAGCGCGGCCCGCACGCCGGGGTCGAGGGCGGCCAGGGCGGCGTCGATCGCGTCCGGCGGAACCCGGGTGGTCGCCAGGTCGACCCCGTCGAACCGCTGGGTGTACTCGCGCACCGCCGCCGATCCCCGATGGCGGACGTCCTCGCAGATGGGCCGGACCTTTTCCAGGGCGACGGACACGTCGAACGCGGCCCGGGGCAGCACCCCGTCCAGGGCGGCGCGGGTCAGGCCGCCAGCGGCGCGGCCGCGCAGGTCGGTACGGGAAACACGAGGCGTCAGGGCAGGCTCCGGAGTCACGGGAGCCAGTCTATTGAGGACCGCCGGGGTCGTGCGGGCCCGTCCACATGCTGGACGCCGGTCCCGGGCCGGGCGGCTCGCCCGCGGGCTCCGGCGGGCCGCTGGCCTCCTTGCGCCCGCCGACCTCGGCCAGCACGATCACCAGGGCCGTCACCATCGGCCAGAACGCCAGCGCGCTCTTGGCCCCCAGCACCAGGGCCGCGTTGAAGGTGGTGCCGGTGGCCGCGTGCGCCAGCTGCCCCTGGTAGGCAGACTGGCCGAGCTGCTGGCCGAGCCACAGCATCACGTAGCCGCCCGCGACCCCGCCCGCGATCAGCCCGACGGTGACCGCGACCCGGGTGGGCACCGGCCGGCGGGCGATCCCGAGCGCGTAGCCGGCCACGCCCGTGACCAGTCCGGCGACGGCGCCGAGGAGGCAGAACCAGCTGTCGGCCCCCATGAACGCCCGGGTCTCGGCGCTCACCACCTGGGCCGTGCCCGCGCTGACCTCCAGCAGGGCCACCCGGGGGGCGACCTCGTGCCAGATCAGGCCGGTGACCAGGCCCAGCGCCGCGCTGGCGGCGAGGGCCGCGACCAGCCCGATGAGCGCCCGCTGCCGCATTGCCGGTGGCCGTCCGTCCGTGGGTCGGTGTGTCACGGCTAGATCGTATGCCCGGCGGGCGATGGACGCGTTTTAACCCGGTTCGGGCGGGCAGTTTGGGGACCGTGGAATGCCGGTCGCACAGCGTTTTGATCGCACAGCGTTTCGGAGGTCAGGAATGAGTGCCGGTGCCGTCCTTGCCATCGTCGTCATCTGCCTCCTCATCGCCCTCGCGGCCGGGGCGGTCGTGGTGCTTGAGGTGCGCGGGATGCTGACGCACCGCGCCTTCGGGCCGGAGTACGAGCGGCTCGCGCGCGACGTCGGCCCGCGCCGGGCGCGGGCCGAGCTCGTCGCCCGCAAGCGCCGGGTCGCCGGCCTGTCCCTTCGCCCCATTTCGACAGCACGGGCCCGGGCGCTCGCCGCGAGCTTCAACTCGGTCCAGGAGGGCTTCGTCGAGGACCCCGCGCGGGCAGCGGCCAGCGCGTCCGGCCTCGTGCTGACCATGGCCCGCGAGCGGGGCTACCAGGCCGGGGACCAGGAGCGGCTGCTGGCGGACCTGTCGGTCCTGCACGCCCGGCGGCTGCCGGACTACCGGCGGGCGCAGGAGGCGACCGCCCGCGCGGCGCAGGCCTCGACCGAGGAGCTGCGGCAGGCCATGCTGGCGTACCGGGCGATGTTCCAGGACCTGGCCGGGCCGGGGCTGGCCGGCGGCGACGGCGGCCCGCTGGCGGCCACGCAGCAAGCCGGCCCTGAGCAAGCCGGCCCTGAGCAGGACGACACTGAGCGGGACGGCGCCCTGGTCACGCCCGGGCGGCGGGGCGGCCCGCGCATGGTCCGGGGGGCGTTCGGCACCCAGGCCCCGGGCCAGCGCCAGCCCGCCCCGGCCCTCCCGGCCCCGCGCGAGCCGGCCGACCGCGGGCCAGCCGGGCGAGGCCCGGCCGGCGGGCGGCCGGGAGCACGCCGGCCCCTGCTGGCGATGCCGGACCTGGCCCGGTTCTCGCTGCCGGGCAAGTCCCGGGCCACCCGCCGGGGGCCCGCGCGGCCGGACAGCACCACCCCGGACAGCA
>DATBEM010000188.1:0-2080 GCA_036276115.1 Trebonia sp. | reverse complement strand
GGCCGCCATGGTCACCGTGATCGCGCCTTCCAGGCGCCGTAGGACTCCAGGAACTGCTGGATCACCTCCAGGTTCCCCTGGAAGGCGTGGGACTGCCACTTGTCCTTCGCCCCGTCGCCGTAGCGCAGGTCGAGCCAGACGTGCAGCGTCGCCAGCGAGCTGTCGCTCGACGTGGTCGCCCGGCCTGCCAGGCGCACGCTCTCCAGGTCGGCGAAGTAGGCCGCGGCCGGCGGCTTCTTCGCGTTGATGTACTCGACCGCCGCGTCGGTCGTGAAGACCAGCAGCGGGTCCGGGTCGCCCGACGTCCCGTTGAAGAACGCCCCCACCGCCCCCCGCCGCCGCGTGAACATCTCCCAGCCCGCGGGCACGTTGCCCTGCCGTGCCTGGGCGATGATCGCCCCCGGGTCCCGCATCGCTCTCATCGCTACCGCCCGTGCCCCTCGTCCCGTCGGCCTCGCCCGAAGCCGGCGGGGCCGCTACGCGCTCAACGAGCCCGGGCGGCCGGCCAGTTCCCGCGCGCCCCGGCCGAGCCCGCGAAGCACGTGACGAATCGTGGCCAGCCCGGAGGCCGCCCCCTGCCGCGGCCGGCGGCGGCCGCTGTAGCGTGAAGGCAGCCACGAGCGCCCGCCGACCCGCCGCACCCATGGAGGCCCCGATGCCCGCCACCCGCCTGATGCCGACCCCGGAGTCGGAAGACCTCATCGAGCTGACGCGCGACATCGCCGCCAAGGAGCTGGCGCCGCGGGCTGATGAGGCCGAGCGCGCCCACGCGTTCCCGCGCGAGGCGTTCACCACCCTCGGCCGGGCGGGGCTGCTCAGCCTGCCCTACCCCGAGGAGGTCGGCGGCGGCGGGCAGCCCTACGAGGTATACCTGCAGGTGCTGGAGGAGATCGCGTCGGCCTGGGCGGCCGTCGGGGTCGGCACCAGCGTGCACTCCCTCAGCTGCTTCGGCCTGTTCCACGCGGGCACCGACGAGCAAAAGCGGCGCTGGCTGCCCGAGCTGCTAGGCGGTGAGCTGCTCGGCGCCTACTGCCTGTCGGAGTCCCACGCGGGCTCGGACCCGGCCGCGATGCGGACCCGGGCCGTCCGCGACGGCGACGACTACGTGATCACCGGGGCCAAGGCCTGGACCACCCACGGGGGAGTGGCCGACTTCTACAAGGTGATGGCGCGCACCAGCGACGACGGCGGCCGGGGGATCTCCTGCTTCCTGGTGCCGGCCGACGCGCCGGGCCTGCGGGCCGACACCCCCGAGGACAAGATGGGCCTCATGAGCTCGACCACCGCGACCATGCTGTTCGACCAGGTCCGCGTCCCGGCCGAGCGGCGCCTGGGAGCCGAGGGAGCCGGGCTGGGGATCGCCCTGGCGGGGCTGGACTCCGGGCGCCTCGGCATCGCCGCGGTCGCGACCGGCGTCGCCCAGGCCGCGCTCGACGTCGCCGTCCGGTACGCCAAGGAGCGCGAGACCTTCGGCCAGCCGATCATCGACCACCAGGGCCTGGGGTTCCTGCTGGCCGACATGGCCGCCGCGGTGGAGTCCGCCCGCGCGACCTACCTGCTCGCCGCCCGGCTGCGCGACGCCGGCCGCCCGTTCGCCCGGCAGGCCTCCATCGCCAAGATGACCTGCACCGACAACGCCATGAAGGTCACCACCGACGCCGTCCAGGTACTCGGCGGAGCCGGCTACACGAAGGACTTCCCGGTCGAGCGCTACATGCGCGAGACCAAGGTCATGCAGATCTTCGAGGGCACCAACCAGATCCAGCGCCTGGTCATCGCCCGCAGCCTCGCCAAGGGGTAGGAAAATGCCGCTGACCTGCGGGATTCGCGTATCACCTGTGATGGGTCAGGCCGCCGGGCCCATGAACCTGGCGGCCTGTTCTCGTGTGCGAATTGTCCGACTGGTTCCGGTTGGTTCCCGTCGTTTCCAGACCGCGTGCTGAATCCGTGCTGATACCTGCGCCCGATTGGTCTAGACCAGATAGCAAATTGGCCTAGACCAATATTCAGATAGGTTTAGACCATTCAGCAGCTATCTTGGAGGGCCGGGGCGGTTCGGCGAGTTTCGCGGGCGCGCCGA
>DATBEM010000187.1:0-11991 GCA_036276115.1 Trebonia sp. | reverse complement strand
CTCCGCGCGCGGCGCCAGGAAGTAGAAGTCCGGCCCGAACAGGCGCCGGGTGAAGGCCACGCTGGGGCCGATCTCGATCCCGTCGTCGGTCTCCCGGAACGCCCACCGGGCCAGGTCCGGGCCGAGCAGGAAGACCGCCGGCCGGGGTCCGAGCCGCAGCCGGAAGACCTCCCCGTGCTCGGCGTGCCCGCGCTCCAGCAGGCCCTGCTGGTCGCGCAGGAACTCCGGCACGTGCCCGGCCAGCGGAAGTGCTCGCGACACCAGGGGCGCCCGCCCCGGCCCTGGCCGCGCGCCCGCCACTGCGCCAGTCCCAGTCCCAGTGCCAGCGCCCGTGACGGCGCCCGCCCCGCTGCCCGCCGCCGTGCCCGCGGGCCGCCGCCCGCGTCTGCCTGCCCCGTTTCCGTCCATGGGTGCCCCCCGCCCCGTGCCGGGAGAACCCCCGTCCCCCGGGACCAGTGTGCGCCGCCCGCGAGGCCGGCACAATGGCGTATAAAGTGCACCTCGCGGCGGTCGCTGGGGCGGGGCCTGGCACGGTACCTGCGGCTCGCCGTCAAACATCCGCTGACCTGGGATTATTGCCTTCTCCTGGTAACGGCGATGACACGTGCGGGGCAAGAACGGGGCGTGATTTCGTGAAATGTCGCCTGGGCGGGCGGTTTGCTGGTAGACCGGCAGGCATGCGACGGCGATGGCGGCGGCGACTGCACTGGCTTGGCGTGGCGATGATGGCGTGCGCGCTGGCCGCGTGCAGCGCGAGCCATGCCTCCAGCGGGGCCGCGCGCGCGGTCACCGCCGGGTGGACGTCGGCCGCCCGCACCCGCATGCCGTCCGCCCCGGTCGCGGTGCTGGCGTCGTCCAGTCCCGGGACGGTGACCGGGCAACTGGCGGCGATGATGTTCTCCATCGCCCCGGTCGTGGTCGTGGCCGACGTCGGCGCGAGCGCCACCACGGCGGCGGGGGCGGCCCGCGCGGCCCGCGCGCCCCTGCTGGTCGCCGCCCTCGGCCAGGCCGCCAGCCTCGCGCCGGCGGCGCAGGCACTGCACCCGTCGGCCGTGCTGGCCGTGGGGCTGCCCGCCGCCGAGCAGGCGGCCCTGGCCGCCGCGCTGCCCGGGGTCAAGGTCGTCGCCAGCCCCCACCAGCTGCCCGCGACGGCGGCGCCGTCCCCCCTGAGCAAGGTTGACGTCCTCGTTCCGGCCCCCGCCGCGCCGGGGACCGCGAGCCCGTCGGCCACCCCCGGCGCGACCGCGACCCCCAGCGCGACCCCGGGTACCTCCGGCAGCGACAGCGACTCCGGCAGTGACGGCACTTCGGGCAGCGCCAGCCCGGCCGCGACCGGCACCCCGGCCGCGACCGGCAGCCCGTCCGGCGGCGCGACTCCCTCGGTGAGCGCGAGCGACACCGCCGCCATGGTGACGGCCGGCAGCGCCGAGGACAGCGCCGCCACCGCGACCGCCGAGGCGGCCGGGGCGACGGTCATCGACGTGCCCGGCGGGGACCCGCGGTCCGACCCGGCCGTCATCAGCGCCCTGGCCCGCCAGCGGCCCGGGGCGGTCATCGGCGTGGGCGCCGAGTTCGGCTCGGTGGCCGAGCTCACGAGCCGGGTCGCGGTGGCCGAGACCGGCACCCAGCTCCCCGGCGGCGGCCAGGTGCTGTTCCCCGGCCGCCAGCTGGTGGCGCTGTACGGGCACCCGGACACCCCCGCCCTCGGCGTGCTCGGCCAGCAGGACCTGGCCGCGAGCATCACCCGCGTGCAGGGCCTGGTCGCTCAGTACAAGGCCCTGAGCAGCGGGCCGGTCGTGCCCGCGTTCGAGATCATCGCGTCCGTCGCCGAGGGCTCCCCCGGGCCGGGCGGGGACTACACCTACGAGACGCCCGTCTCGGACCTGCTGCCGTGGGTGAAGCAGGCCAGCGCCGACGGCATCTACGTGGTCCTTGACCTCCAGCCCGGGCGGGCGAACTTCCTGGACCAGGCCAAGGCCTACCAGTCGCTGCTCCAGCTGCCCGACGTCGGGCTGGGCCTGGACTCGGAGTGGAAGCTGCAGCCGGACCAGAAGCCGCTGGAGCAGATCGGGCACGTCGACATCAGCGAGGTCAACGACGTGCTCAGCTGGCTCGCGGACCTGACCGCCCAGTACCACCTGCCCCAGAAGCTCGTCGTCTTGCACCAGTTCCAGCTGCAGATGCTCCGCGATGAGTCCGACCTCGACACCAGCCATGACGACCTGTCGATCCTCATCCACATGGACGGGCAGGGCACCCAGGGCGACAAGCAGGGCACCTGGAACGCGGTGCTCGGGGCGGCGCCGCCCGGGGTGTTCTTCGGCTGGAAGAACTTCCTCGTCAAGGACCACCCGATGCTCACCCCGAGCCAGACGATGACGGTGAAGCCCGCCCCGGTGATGATCACTTACCAGTGACGCGGGCACGGCCGGCCCGATGAGATCGCGGGCCCGGCGGCGTCTAGGTACGCGAGGTCCGACCGCGCCGATTGGAGTGCCGTGAGCGAGTACTGGGCGACCCAGAGTCCCGTCACCGATCCCGGGGCCGCCGCGGGCGGCGGTCGACGCGCTGCCGGGTGACCTCCGGGCGCTGCGCGAGGCCAGCTCCCATCTGGTCTTCCACTACCGGGCGGGCGGGGACTTCTCCGAGAACGGCGTGCCGCGCGAGCGCATGGCCGAGATCAACACCTGCCGCGCCGAGGCGATGCTGGCGCTGCTGCTGGAGCGGGGCGAGCCGTCGCTGGCCCGCCCCCGGCGGGCCCCGGACCGGGCCGTCGGCTGCTGCCGCGACTCGACGGTACTGTTCCTCGCGCTCGCCCGGCACAAGGGGTTCGCGGCCCGGGCGCGGGTCGGGTTCGCGGCCTACTTCCAGCCCGGCTGGCTGCTCGACCACGACTGGCTCGACCTCACCGACGACCAGTTCGTGACCGGCCCGCGGGCCTGGCGGGCCGCCCGGGCGGGGGAGGCCGACCCCGCCCGCTACGTGGTCGCGCCCGGCCTGGACGTGCCGGCCCTGCGCGGCTGGCCGTACCTCGCCCACAACGTCCTGCACGACCTCGCCGCCCTCGGCAAGACCGAGATGCTGCTGTGGGACGGCTGGGGCCTGCAGATGGAGTACGGCCCGGCCCGCTGCCCGAGCCCATCGCGGCCGTCATCGACGAGGTCAGCGCGGTTACGGTCAACCCGGCGGTCACGCCCGGCGAGCTGTCCGCGCTCGCCCGTCGCGACGGCCTGCGGGTCCCGCCGGCGGTCACCCGCTTCGACCCGAACGGCGGCCCGCCCGCGCGGGCGGACGTGACCCGCGTCCTCAGCGCCGGACGCGGCCGCGTCATCTGATAACAGCAAGAGGCGGCCCGCAAGCGTTCGCGTCGGGCCTGGGCGTGGGCTTAGGGAGGGTCAGTACTCCAGCTCGAAGCCGGGCAGGGGAGCGGGGATCTCGGCCGAGTCGGTGATCCGCAGCTTGCGCCGGGCGCGCTGGTAGAACGTGGTCTGGCCGAGCCGGACCACGCGGGCGCCGTCCGGCCGCGACCGCAGGTCGATCCGCTGCCCGGCGTCGGCGTAGCACGACACCAGCCCGTCCACCTCAACCGCGAGCCGCCCGCTGGAGGCCAGCAGCTCCAGCGTGACCGCGTCCTGGACCGACAGCACCACCCCGCGGTTGTAGGCCGAGTGCGGCGCGGCCGGCGTGACCAGCAGCGCCTCGACCGACGGGCTCATGATGGGGCCGCCCGCCGAGAAGCTGTAGGCGGTCGAGCCGGCCGGGGTCGAGACGATGACGGCGTCGGCCGCGTAGCTCACGAACGGCTGCCCGCCCACGTGGACCGCCACGACCGCGCTGCCCTGCCCGGGCACGCGGACCGCGGCGATGTCGTTGAACGCGGTCACGGTGGTCGAGCCGATCAGCGCGTCGAGCGCCAGCCGCGGCTCGGTCGTGAAGTCGTGGCGGTCGATGGCCGACAGCGCCCGCGGCAGCTCGGGCACGTCCACCTCGGCCAGGAAGCCCAGCTTGCCGAGGTTGACCCCGAGGACCGGGGCGCGCTGCCCGTCGGCCAGCCGCATCGCCCGCAGCATCGTCCCGTCCCCGCCCAGGCTGACCAGCAGGTCGCTGCGGCGGCCCAGCTCCCGGGCCGAGACCGCGGTCGCCGCGCAGTTCAGCCGGACGATCTCATCGCCGACGCCCAGGACCTCGGCCCCGTTGCCGGCCGCCCAGCCCAGCACCGCCTCGACCGCCTCGGCCGAGTCGCGCTTGGGGTGCAGCACCAGCCCGATCGTATGCACCTGCCCAAGCCTAGCGACCCGCCCCGCCGCCCGCTCGTGACGCCGGCTAGCTCTCAGCTCGCGTCGTCATCCGGGGCGGGCGCCAGCAGGCGCGGCAGCTCCCGGGCGATGGCCTCCAGCGGCCCGGCGCTGCGCTGGGCGCGGCACATGATGAGCGCCCCCTCCATGGCGGCGAGGGTCGCCAGGGCGACCGGGCCGGCCCGCCCGGCCGGGACCCCGGTGGCCCGCAGGCGCTCGGCCAGGGCGGCGGTCCAGGCGGCGAACGCGTCCCGGGCGGCGTCGATCAGGTCGTCGCCACCGTCATCCCCGGCTGTCCTGTCATCCCCGGCTGTCCTGTCACCCGCGGCCGCCGCGGCGTCATCGGCCGGGCCGGTGTCGAGGGCCACGCCGGCGACGGGGCAGCCGGCCGACCCGCCCGAGGCGAGCGCCGACTGCCGCCAGAGCTCGGTGAACCACTCCAGCACGCCCTCAGGGGTCGTGGCCGGGCACGCGCGCAGGTGGTCGAGGATCTGGCCCGAGGTCCAGTCGATGGCGTCGGCGGCGAGCTGCCGCTTGCCGCCGGGGAAGTGATGGTAAATGGAGCCGCGGGGAGCGCCGCTGTCGGCGACCACGTCCGACAGCGAGGTCCCGCTCAGCCCGCGCGACCCGATGAGCGCGGCGGCGCTGGCGATCATGCGCGCCCGGCTGTCACCGCTCATGGGCTGTCACCGCTCATGCACCCGCACCGTCCTTTCGTCGGTCGCCCCTTGACTATGACGACCAGCATAGGGAAGGCTGGGGGCCACCGATTATGACGATCATCATAAACAAGCCAGCACCAGCCCTGACCCAGGAGTGAGCCATGCCCATGATCGACGTGTACGCCACCGCCGGGACGTTCGCCGACACCCGCCGGCTGGCGGTGGACCTCGCGACCGCGGTGATGACGATCGAGCAGGTGCCCGACATCCCCATGTTCCGCCAGAACACCGCCGCGTTCGTGCACGAGCTGCCCGCCGGCTCCGCCGCCAACGTCGATGGCGACGCCAGCTACGCGCGGGTGCAGGTGCTGTCCAACGCGGGCGCGCTCGACCGCGACAAGCAGCTCGCGGTCGTGCGCGAGCTGACCGGCATCGTCGCGGCGGCGGCCGGCGATCCCGGCCTCGCCGACCGGACCTGGGTCCTGCTCACCGAGGCGCCCGAGGGCGGCTGGGGCCTGCACGGCCACGCGCACACCAACGCCGAGCTCGTCGCCGCCGCCCGCGCGCAGCTCGCCGAGCTCGCCGCCGCCCGGCCAGCGGATAACCAGTAGCGGGCCCCGCCCGGCCGGGGGCTAGTATCCCCAGGTGACTGACGCTGAGGTGCGGCTACGGCCGGTGCGCGACGATGAGCTGACGGTGCTGCGCGACGCGCTGCAGGACCCGGAGGTGGCGGGCGAGTTCGTCTGGGCCGGCTACAGCGACCAGCAACGCTGGCGGCGCCGGTTCGCCGAGGACGGCCTGGTCGGCAAGGACGGCGGGGTGCTGCTGGTGACGTCGGCCGGCGACGAGCCGCTCGGCATGGTCAGCTTCGGCAAGCAGTGGGTCGGCTCGGCCGTCTTCTGCTGGGAGGTCGGCATCGCCCTGCTGGCCCCGGCCCGGGGCCGCGGCTACGGCACGGCCGCCCAGCGCGAGCTCGTGCGGTACCTGTTCGCGCACACGACCGCCAACCGCATCGAGGCGACGACCGAGACCGGCAACCGGGCCGAGCAGCGCGCCCTGGAGAAGGCGGGCTTCACCCGCGAGGGCATCCTGCGCGGCCGGGACTGGCGGGCCGGCCAGTGGCGCGACGTGGTGATCTACGCGATCGTCCGCGCCGACCCGCTTCCTTAAGGGCAAAGGCCACCTTTCACGGGCCCTCCGATAGCCGCACCGCCGGCTCGCGGCCGCACCTGTTCAGGGCGGTCCGTCGTCCGGGCAGGCCGCAGCGCGACCCGATGCGGCGAGGCCTCCAGGTCATAGAGATGACCTGGAGGCCGTTTTCCCCTCGATTGGCCCTCTAAGCCCACCTGGCTGAGGCCCTCGCACCCGGTAGCCGGGTCGCGAGGGCTTCGCCATGCCCGGGGGAACCGCGACGGGGGTAATGGCGCGCCCGCGCTTGGTTAGGCCTGCTCGTACGGCGCATCGATGAGGTGAAGGCAGTCCAGGCGACACCATGGTTGTAGTTGGAGAAGGCATAAGGCAGCAGCCGGTTCTCTCGTGTGGTGAGCGCCATAGTCGTGACGACGTGATTCGTCTCCAGGGCTTCCTGAAGTTTCCTGGAATGGTCAGGAGCGCTCTGGGTCGACCTGCGCTTTCGTGGCTTGGCAACGCTCATCTCTTTAAGGGAAGAGGCCGCAGGCTCACTGGCGGCGTCCGGGGTTGAGGTCCGATAGCGTAAGTAACGCCGGGGGGAGGTTAGCTTGCCGAGCGGTTTCACCTCTGCTCCCTTCGAGTGTCCGTGCGGCACTCGATGGGAGGGAGGTGATGGCCGGATGGGCGGGAGGGTTCCTCGCACTGCCGGTAAGCACGCGAGCCGTGAACCCGACACGGGTTCACGGCTCGCGTGGCGGGCAGCCTGCATGACGCTGCTGGCGTCGTCGCTGAGCCTGCTCGCTACGCTGCAGGTGTTCTTTCACTAGCCCCGGCAGCGGGACATGTGCCACCTCCGGCGGGTACCGGTTGCAGCCGCTACCCGCCGGTCGGTGGTAGCTCCACTCGCAGGCTATCAGTGAGACAAGGTCCATTTGCGAGCGCATAATGCGGCTGCGGATCTCTGGCGCGTGCACCCCTGCTCTTGGCAGAGCATGACTCGCGGATTGGGTCCTTGCTGTGCATTCCGAGGACCGCCTAGTTTTAGTAGGGATCGCGGAGGGCCTCTGTCTGCGCGTCGTTTTCCCACGCGAGTCTGGCCGAAGCCGGACGCAGGCGGCTGGGCGGGGGCGGCGGGCTGGTTCGGGAATGCGGTCCGAGGTAGGTCGACCTCAGCCGGGTCCCGCAACCGCAGGACGGCCGCGTCGGCGGGGACGCGGGCGAGGGCGGGAAGCAGGCTGGTCTCGGCCACCTTCCGCGAGACGTCGTAGTGGCCGGCCTCGGCGCCCCAGTTGCCGGCCAGGCCGCGGCAGCCGGGGATCCGCTCGATCGCGGCCCCGGCGGTGGCCAGCAGTCGCTCGCCGGCTTCCCAGCCGAGGACCGCGTGGTGGTGGCAGTGCGGCTGGGCCGCCCCGCTGACGCCGCGCAGCCCTTGCACGACAGGCACAAGTCGAGGGAGGCGGCCACGTCGGCCGAGGCGAGGCCGCCGGGCAGCAGCCCGCTGGCCGCCTCCTGCAGAACCGCGCCCGGTCGCGGGTGGAGTCCTTCTCGTCCCGGGTCGCCAGGAACGACGGGCACATCACGCCCGGCCCGGGGGCGGTGGCGCGGCACCGGCCGATGCCGACGCACCGGTGGACCGCGGCGACGAGGTCATGGCCGTCGCCCGGCAGCGCGAGGACCGTCCTCCCGGCAAGCACGGTGTCCTGGGCAAGCACGGTGCCCGGGGCGGCGGGTGGCAGCAGCGGCAGTCACTGACCCCGACCGGGCCAGGACCTGGTCGCGACTGGCGGGGCTGGCGGGCTGCTGCACGACCCCGGCTCGGTCGACGAGGACCTGGTTGACGTGCGCTACGCGATCTACACGACCCGGCCTTCGTCGCCAACCTGCCGAACCTGCTGCGCCCGCAGGACATGGAGGTGCGGCAGCGCAACCTGCTGCGCCCGGAGCGGATGGGGCGCATCACCGCGCCGACGCGGATCTACTGGAGCCGGCACAATCCCATGGGCGACGTGACCGAGGGGGAGGGCATCCACGCCGCGATCCCCGGCTCGACCCTGCGGACCTTCGAGGACTGCGGGCACTTCCCCCAGCTCGAGGTCACCGAGGACTTCAACCGGGAGGTCGTGGCGTTCGCGGCCGGGCACGCGCTGGCGGCCCGGGCATGAGGATCGCCGTCCTGGGCGACTACACCGGCGATGCCCGCGACTGCGCCGACTGGGGCCGGCTCGGGGCCGACCTGGACTTCGTCCGCGAGCACCTGGCCGGCCTCGCCTTCGGCATGACCGTCGTGGCCTGGAGCGCCAACCTGACCGACGAGCGCGCGGCCGAGGCCGGCGTGACCCGGGCGGCGAAGAAGGAGCTGTTCGCCTGCCCGGACATCGTGACGCTGCACCTGGTGCTGTCCGGCCGCTCGCGCGGCATCGTCGGGCGCGAGGAGCTGCGCGCCATGCAGCCGTCAGCCTGCCTCGTCAACAGCGCCCGGGCCGCCCTCATCGACCCCGGGGCGCTGCGCGAGGCGATCACGGGCGAGTGGCTCGCCGGGGTCGCGCTGGACGTGTACGACACCGAGCCGCTCCCGCCCGGGCACTGGCTGTCCGCGTCAACTGCATCGCCCCGGCCCGATCTACACCCCGATGGTGTCGGCCGACGGGATGAGCGAGGAGCTGCGCGAGCGCCGCCGCCTCGCCTCCCTGCTGCAGGTCGAGGGCACCGCCTGGGACGTCGGCCACGCGGCGGTGTACCTGGCCTCCGACGAGGCCCGCTACATCACCGGGGTGGTCCTGCCGGTCGACGGCGGCGTATCCGTGCGCAGCCCCGACCGGTAGCGGTGAATATCATCATTGCTGGTGCGGATAGTGAGTAGCGGGAATGGAAATGGCGGCCCGCCGGGCGATTCCCATTCCCCGGCTGGCTTGTTAAACTCCCCTGCACAGCTAAAAAAAGGGGGGCGCCATGACAATGCCGCATGGTGATGAGACGGCGCATGGTGATGAGACAGAGCGGTCCACTATCGCCGGGGCGATCACGCGGGCTGGCCTGGGGGCCATGCTGCGTTCCGGCCATGAGTTCTTCTTCGACGGCCAGGTGCTGAAATTCACCGCCGACTGGGTCACGTTCTACACCGCGCCGGGCACGGTCGCCCTGGCCCCGCCGGGGGGCACGTACCCGACCTGGTCCGATCGCGGGGCCGGGGTGGCCTACTACCAGGTCGCCCGGCCGCTGGTCCCGAGCGTCGAGACCGCGACCGCCCGCACCACGACTACCACCACGACGACTACCACCGCGACCCCGCCCGTCGCGCCTTCCCGGCCCGGCCCGGCGCCGTCCTCGTCGCCGGCGTCCAGGTCATCCTCGTCGCCCGCCACGTCCTCGGGCACCGCTGGCTCGTCCACGTCCACGTCGTCGCCCGCGGGGCCGGCCGGCCCCGGCCGCCGGACGCTGCCGGAGGCGGTTGCCCAGGCGGGCCTCATGGAGCGGGCGACCGCCGAGGACCTGCAGTTCTTCTTCGACGGCACGACGCTGAAGTTCACCGATGACTGGGTGAACTTCTACGACGAGCATCAGCAGCGCGCCACGGCGCCGGCTCCGGGTGCGTACGGCTACTGGTCGGTCGCGGGCACGGGGCACGCCGACTTCGACGCGACCGACCCCGAGCAGGTCGCCGATGACGCCGACGCCGACGACATCGACGATGTCGCCCTCGTGGCGAGGCTGGGCGCGAACAGCAACCTGGCGAAGGACCTCGCCGAGCGGGAGCGGGAGCGCAAGGCCAGGCAGGGCGGGCCCAAGCCTGCCCCCGCCCCCGTGTTCACGAACGACGGCGAGGGCTACTTGCTCGCCGACGGGGCGCGCTTCCGCGTCAACGGGTGCACGGTGTTCTGGCGCAACGGGACACTGTGGGCCGAGGACCCCGGCGACCGCTGCTGGTACCAGGTCCGGCGAGGGGACAAGCCAGTCAGCTCGACCGCCGGCCTGCGGATCGACGACGAGGTCGCCCAGGTGAACGGGGACCCGCTCTCGCTCGACCCGACCTGGCACTTTCGCTGGGGGGTCGTGATCGGCGACGTCGACAAGTACGCGACCGACGCCTTCTGGGCCTTTGCGGACCTGTCTACCCTGGAGCTGACCGATGCCCAGTGCCACGCCCAGATCGGCGCGGTGAACGGGATCGAGACTCACCTGAGCGTCTCTTCGGCCGATGTCCGGGCCGGGATCAAGCGCGCCATCCGCCAGGGCCTTACCCCGGACTTCGGCTTCCTGCACGGCGCGCGCTTTCACGTCACGGTCGAGGTGCACGGGCGGGCCAGCCGGGACAACCCGCACGTCTTCGACAACTCGGCCGGCTGGACCGGAGACACCGGCGCCCTCGGCGGGGCGGGCCCTGCCCGGGCGATCCAGCTCGGCCGCGACTGGCTCCGCGACCACCGCTGAGCGCCGGCCCCGGTCGTCCTCAGCGGGCGGGCGGCAGCCCCCGGCGGCCCTGGGCGCGGCCCGCCGTCGTGGCGGGCACCCGCGTGGCCGGGTCGAGCGCGTTGGCGCCGATTGCCGCCCGGGAGGCCGCGTCCGGCTCGATGACGGTTACCCGGGCGCCGCCCGCCCGCAGCCGCGCCACCACCTCGCCCAGCGGCAGCGGGCTGGGCAGCGGCGAGTCCGAGCCGAGGGGCGAGACCACGATCACCTCGGCCGCGCCCTCGGCCAGGTCCGCGTTGTCGCTGGAGCGGACGCCGCCGTCCATGTAGCGGCGGCCGCCGATCGTTACCGGTGGCCAGATGCCGGGCACCGCGCAGCTGGCGGCGACGGCCGGGATGAGGTCCACGCCCGACGCGGCCGTGAACGCGGCCAGCGCCCCCGACGCGCAGTCAACCGCGACTAGCGTGATGTCGCGCGCGGGCCAGTCATGCGACGGCAGCCGCGAGGCGATCACCGCCAGCCGGTCCGCCTCCGGCGCGACCGGGCCCGCCGCGAGGGCGAACGCGCCGTACTGGCGCAGCTGCCCCTCCGGTGACTCCGCCTGGTCCAGGTAGGGAGCCAGTGCCTGCCCCCACGCCTCGAAGTTGACCTCGGCGAAGATCTCGGCCGACTGCCGGGCCGGGTCAACCTGGCGGGCGACCAGGTCTTCCAGCGGCAGCCCGCTGCCGAGCTGGGCCGTCACCGTGGCCCCGGCCGACGTGCCGATCACCCGCCCCGCCCCGGTCACGTCCTGGCCGGCGTCGGCCAGGCCTGCCAGCAGGCCGGTTATCCAGGCGATGCCCGCGACGCCGCCCCCGCCGAGCACGAGGGCCGTGTCCGCTTCCGCCGTCATGTCCGGTCTCCTCCGTCGGTCACGGTAAGTCGCTCACAGCGCCGAGTAGAACGCGCGGCGCAGCGACAGCGTATCGGCCGCCCGCCGCAGCACCGCCACCCAGGGGTAGGCGGTCTCGGGTGACTGGGCCATCCGCATGAGCTCGGCCGCGTAGTCGCGCGGGCCGGTGGCGGGGATGTTCCGCGCGGCCGCCAGCAGCAGTCCCTGCAGTACCCGGACCGCGCCCTGGGCCGACAGGCTGGCCCGCGCCATGGCGAGCACGAAGTCAGCCACCCCGTCCGGCCACGGCCCGGGCCAGGCGGCCAGCTCGGCGATGGCGGCCGCCGAGGCCTGGCTGCCCTCCCGGGTGCCCTCCAGCTCGCGGGCCGCCCGCGTCACCCGGCCGAAGAGCCCGGTCGCCACGCTGGCCCGGGTACCGGGGTCCAGCAGCGCCGCCAGCTCGTCGTTCCCGGCCCACGTGCCCGGCGGGCGGCCCGGCGCGAGCACCGGCCGCCCGGCCGCCAGCAGCGCCGTCGCCCACTGCCGGTCGCGCTGCCGCACCGCCGCCAGCCGCCACCCGGCCTGCACGTCGGGACCGAGGTCCCCCTCGACCGGCAGCGCCGCG
>DATBEM010000186.1:0-15390 GCA_036276115.1 Trebonia sp. | reverse complement strand
CGCGTCCTCGGTCACCCGGTCGGCTACTACGAGGAGGACATGGTGCGGGGGGAGCAGGGTTTCGCGGAGCAGGCGCCGGGCGACCTCGCCAGTCACCAGCGAGCGATGCTTCACTTGGACCTCGACCCCGCCAGGATCGAGTACCAGGCCGGTTCCCTGGTCCGGCGCTCCCGTTGTCGCCCGCGCTTGAACTCCCACCTGTGCAAGGGCGTCAACCAGGAGTGCCTCAGTGTTCACGAGAATGAGGATACCCCTTGTTCGGTGTTCGGTCAATACCGAACATCGAACGGTGGTGTCCAGGTGCCTGCCAATCCGCAGTGGGTCATCGTAAGGATCAGGCGGTGGCATCCGGTGATGTCACACTCGGTTACAGAGTGACCAGAGAATACTGCAGCTTCGAATAAGTGCTCTCCCCCAGCACACCGAGCAACTTCATCAGGTGTTTTACCAGCTCAGTAGGAGCGTGGTCGATTGGCGACACCCCTGCTGAGCGTTTCCTGGCAGCCGCTCGCTGCATCTGATGCAACCTGCTGACGTGAGACTCTCGCCACCGCGCCGCTTGAATAGTTGGTATGTTCAATTAGCTTTTAGTCACATGTACCAACTTCCACCTGCGCATGAGGAGAGTGCCCATGGCGGGCAGAGGCCGGCCAAGCAGGGCCAGCGTCTACGAACGACTTGGCTACGCCCTGGCTGAGCTGGACCAGCGCTTCGGAGGACTTCCCAGCCCGAAGGAGGCCGAGTCGATCTGGGCCGACATCTGGCACCAGGAGGCGCACCACTCCACGGCGTTGGAGGGGAACACGCTGGTCCTGCGCGAGGTCGAGATGCTCCTGGTCCAGGGCCGGGCCGTGGGCGCGAAGCCCTTGCGGGAGTACAACGAGGTCAGGGGATACGCGGATGCCGCCCGTTGGGTCTACGGGCAGGCTATGGAACCTGGTGACTGGCATGACGGGCGCCTCCTCAACATGAGCGAGGTTCGGCATGTCCACCACCTGGCGATGACCCCTGTCTGGGACGTGGCGCCGCATCCGGACGCCACTGATCGCGAGGGACCTGGCAACTTCCGGGAGCATGACATCCACCCGTTCCCGGGTGGGATGACGCCTCCAACCTGGCCACTGGTACCTGCCCAGATGCAGCAGTGGGTGGAGGATGTCTGTGCCATCTCGGAGCGCGTCGGGCGTGGCGAGTTCAATCGCTGGCTGCCGGAGGAGCTGGCGCGGATTCACAACCAGTTCGAGAGGGTTCACCCGTTCATCGACGGAAACGGCCGGACTGGGAGGCTCGTCATGAACCTCGTGCTGGTCCGAGGTGGTTATCCGCCCGTGATCATCTTCAAGAGGCAGCGCAGCGCATACCTGGCGGCGATGCACCGTGCCGATGGCGGCGACTATGGGGGGCTGGGAGAGCTCATCGCCCGGGCCATGTATGACAACCTCAACCGGTTCGTCGTGCCCAACGTCGCCGGTCCCGCCCGCATGGTCCCGCTCACCGCTCTCGCTGACAAGGACTTCACGCTGATTGCGCTGCGCCGGGCAGCGCAGCGCGGGAGGCTCGACGCCGTACAGGGACCTGACGGGGCCTGGCGGAGTTCACGCAAGGCCGTGGACGCCTACCGAGCGGCAAGGCACCAGCGCCGACGGGAGAATACTGCACCCTCCGAATAAGTGCCCTCCCCCAGTATCACGGGCCGTTTCACAGGGTGTCTTGCCCGGTTCCAGGGGGATGGGGCCGGTCGGTCGCATCCCCCTCGGGGTTCCCCGGGCACCGCTTGTTGCCTCTGAGGCAACGGACGTGTTTGGGCGAAACCGAGTCCGTCGTAACCCTCGGTTGCTGGGAAACAGGCCCGGAACGTGGAGGAGGCTGCTGCCGCTACTCTGATGACATGAGGCATCAGCGGCTGAGATCTGTCGTCGTGGAGGGGTTCACGTCGATCAGGTCCGCCGTGCTTGAGCTGAATGACGTGAACGTGCTGGTTGGTGCGAACGGCGCAGGGAAGAGCAATTAGCCCTTGACCGCAAGATGCCCGGCCGCTATCCCCTTGCCCAGGTCGAGCTGCTGACTCATCGGGCGCTAGTCGCGCCCAGGGCGCATCATGGGCTATATGCGCACCCCCTTTCGCTGGTGGACCGGTCTCAGCCCGCGGCGCAGGATCCTCCTCGGGGGACTTGCCCTTGTGGTAGCCGCCGTGGTCGCCGCTGTTGCCGTCGGCGGGGCGGCGGCATCGGGCGGGCAGTCGGCCGCGGTCCCCGGGCGGCCGGGCGCGATCCTGCTCGTCCCCGGGTATGGCGGGTCGACCACGTCACTGGACCAGCTCGCCGCGCGGATCCGCGGCACCGGCCGCACCGCGACCGTGGTGGCGCTGGCGGGCAACGGCACCGGTGACCTGACGGTCCAGGCGCGCGTGCTGGACGGGTACGTCAGCCGGGCCATCAGCGCGGGGTCGGGACCGGTGACGGTCATCGGCTACTCCGCGGGCGGCGTGGTGGCCTGGCTCTGGTACGACGATTTTGGCGGCGCCTCGCGGGCCGGCCGGATCATCACCCTGGGATCCCCGCTGCACGGCGCGCGCATCGCCGCCGTGGGCACGGGCTTTGACCCGGGGGAGTGCCCGGTCGCCTGCCAGCAACTGGTCCCCGGCAGCGCGCTGCTTACCCAGCTGCAGCAGGCCGCGCAGGCGCGGCCGCCCTGGCTGTCACTGTGGAGCACCGATGACCAGACGGTGCAGCCGCCCGACTCGGCGCGGCTGCCCGGCGCGGTGAACGTGCCGCTCCAGTCCGTCTGCCCGGAAGTGAACATCCAGCACAGCCAGCTGCCCACCGCCCCGCTTGTCGTCGGCCTCGTGCTGCGGGCGCTGGCCAGCAGCCGCCTCACCGCCCCGTCGGCCAGCGACTGCACGGCCCTGCAGTCCCGTGGCCGCTGACGTCAGCTGGTGATGTCCCGGGTCGCGAAGTTAGCCCAGGCGGACGCGAGGAACACGACCACGTACACGGCCTGGATGGCGAACCCGCGCTGGATATCCCGCCAGAAGATGGGCTGCCGGAAGAAGTCGATCCACGCCAGCCAGTAACGGGTCGGCAGGTACGGCTGCACCACGCTCGCGGCGTTCAGCGTGACGAGCACCTCGCTGGCCACCAGCGTCGCCAGAGCTCCCATGGCGGCCCCGAGCGCGGACTCCGTGAAGGTAGAAAGGAAAATCGCGATGGCCGCCACCCCGAGCATCGACACGGTGATGAAGGCCATCGCGCCGAAGACCCGCTCGACGAGGTCAAGGGTGGTCAGCGGCGCCCCGGACAGCGACGTGATGCCCGCGCCGGACTGCAGCCCGGCCGTCGGCGCTCCGCCGGCTCCCGGCGCGATCGCGCCGGAGACCCCGCCGGACCCGGTGCCGACGGCCGCCGCGCGCGACGGGCCGAGGATCAGCACGCCGGTCGCGTAGGAGGTGATCGTGACCGCGACGACGGTCGTCAGCGTGAACGTGGTGACCGCGATGAGCTTGGCGACCAGGAGCCGGGTCCGGCCGACCGGACGGGCCAGCAGGTAGCGCAGCGTGCCCGCGGAAGCCTCGCCCGCGATCGACTCGCCCGCCACCACCGCCACGGCGACCGGCAGGAAGACCGGCAGCACGAGGGCCAGCGCCGCGGCCGGGTAAAGCTGCCCGTCATCGAGCACGGCCGAGAGGAACGCGCTGCCCTGCCCGGGTGGCGGGGCGAGGTGCGTGACCGCGATGAAGATGGCGACGACCAGCGGCAGCGCGCAGATCAGCCCGATCGTGAGCCAGGTCCGCACGCGCCGGACGAGCTTGAACAGCTCGACCGCGATCACGATGCGTCCTGGACTTCCGGGGCCGGGGAATCCGAAGGCGGCACGCCGAACTGGTCGGAGCCGGCCCCGGTCACGTTAAGCACGATTTCCTCCAGGCTGCGCCGCTGCACGGCAAGTGAGCGGACCGGCACGCCGGCCCGCACGAGGCGGGCGTTCAGCTCCGCCGCATCGGAAGACCGGACCACGAGGTCAGCCCCGTCCCGGTGCTCGACGAGGCCGTCCAGGGTCGCGACCGCCTGGTCCGGGTCATCGGTCGAGACCAGGACGCGACCGGTCGGCTCTTGCAGGGACGCGAGCTGATCCTGCAGCACCAGCCGGCCGGAGTCGAGCACGCCGATCCGGGTGCACAGCGCGGACACCTCAGTCAGCAGGTGGCTGGAGAGGAAGATAGTCACGCCTGTGGCGTTCAGGCCGACCAGCAGGTCGCGCATGTCCCTGATGCCCCGCGGGTCCAGGCCGTTGGTCGGCTCGTCGAGGATGAGCAGCCGGGGGCGGCGGACCAGCGCGCCCGCCAGGCCGAGCCGCTGCCGCATGCCGAGCGAGTAGGCGCGTACCGGCCGCCGGTCGATGCCCGCCAGGCCAACCTGCTCCAGGGCGTCGTCCACGCGGCGGCGGCGGGTGCGGCGCGCTCCATGCGGTCCCGCCGCGTCGAGCAGCCGCAGGTTCGCGCGCCCGGACAGGTGCGGGTAGGCCGCGGGCTCCTCGATCAGCGCGCCGATCTCGGGAAGGGCGCGGCCCGCGTGCTTCGGGATACGGTGCCCGAGTACGGAGATCTCGCCGCTCGTCGCGTACACCAGGCCGAGCAGCATGCGGACGAGGGTGGACTTGCCGCTGCCGTTGGGGCCGAGGATGCCGTAGCGGTCGCCCTCCCGGACGTCCAGGCTGACCTCGCGGACCGCGTCGACGTTGCCGAAGCGCTTCGTCAGGTTCTGCGTCGTGATCATGGAGCCCGATCCGGAGTGGCGGCCAGCACCGCGCCCGCGTGCTCGAGCGCGGCCTTGCTGACCAGCCCGACGAGCAGGAACGTGTCGGGCGAGTGGTGCCGGTGCACGAGGACGAGGTTGACCAGCGGGGCGCTCGCGACCGCGCCGAACCCGTCGGCATAGGCCAGCCGCGCCGCGCCGGCCTGCATTGCGTCGTTGAGCAGCTGGAAGCCCGTCCCGCGGCCGAAGGCGAGCACGGCGAACGCGGTCAGCCCGCTGCCGTACACCCCGATCTGCGGGACGGGTGATTCCTGCCGCGCGAAACCGGCCAGGCTCTCCGGAAACACCGCGTCGTCCAGGCCCTTCAGGACGTTGGTGAAGTCGCCGGGCGTGGTGG
This sequence comes from Trebonia sp., assembly GCA_036276115.1. Taxonomy (GTDB): domain Bacteria; phylum Actinomycetota; class Actinomycetes; order Streptosporangiales; family Streptosporangiaceae; genus Trebonia. The sequence continues at coordinate 10,242 of DATBEM010000186.1, read as the reverse complement.
CGGTGAACCCCGTGCCCGGACCGCGCCGCGGGGTCAGCACGCCGGCGTTGGCGGTCCACGGGCCCGCCTGGAGGAACTGGGTTTCCAGCGCTGGCTGGGCCGAGGTGCGGTCGAAGACCTCCACCAGCAGTGGCAGCCCGGTTCCCGGCGCGGCCCAGACGTCGGCCCGGGCGATGGTGGACTGCGGGCTGGCCGGCGTGATCTCCAGCCCGGCGGCGCTCTGCCCGGCCACGCGCCGGGCTGGCACGATGCTCAGCTTCGCGTTCGGCCCGGCCTCGCTGATGATCCGGATGGCCAGGGCCGATGGCACGAGGTCGGCGGCCCTGGGCAGCCGGATGGACTGGGTCCCGTAGATCCCGGTGAGCAGCTGCTCACCGGAGTCCCAGGCGAAGGTGCCGGTTCCCGCCTGGTAGGTATCGTCCTCGCCGGCGTCCGAGAGCGTGTCCACCCGCCAGCGGTCGGGTGCGGCCTGCCATACCCGCATCCGGGTCACCCCGTCCAGCAGCGACGTCACGCTGGAGAAGGCGGGCAGCGAGGGAAGGCCGAAGGTCGCGTTGCTCTCCGCGTAGCCGGAGAACGACAGGCGCTGCGAGCCGAGGATGCGGTTCTCGAGCTGCTGCGGGGTGAGGCTCGGGACGCGGGCCGGGAGCGCGCTGGCCAGCACGGGGAAGCAGCAGAGCACGGCGACGCCAGTGAGCACGGCTAGCCAGCGCCAGCCGAGATGCCATGCGCGCCCGGAATGCACCAAACCACGATACGTTAGCCGCCTCGAGCGGGGGGAGTGGCCAGGCCGCCGACCGCCAACAGTCACGAAAGAGTAAGGAATAGCTGCTCAGAGCGTTTTCAGAGCTGGTGGGGACGCCCACGGGCCGAACCAGGGCAGGTGCCCGGCATTCGGGCGCCGGCGTTTCCGCCGCGCGCGAGCCGGGCATCAGCCCGTCGCCCGCGCTCGGGGAACAGCGCGCTCGAAACCAGGGGGAGCTCATCGTGGCCAGTCTCGCGCCGCTCGGCGCGACCGGGAGCTTCAGCCTGGACGCCGACTACACCGGAGCACAGCTCGCCGCCTGGCCGCGCACCGAGGAGGGGGCGGCCAACCTCACCGCCGGCACCGTCTCGGCCGACGTCGCCGGCAACCTCGTCCTGCGTACCAGCGGAGTGGACGGCAACTTCGCCGGCGTCGAGTCGCCCCGCCAGTGGCAGCACGGCTACTTCGAGGCCCGCGTCTGGCTCGCCGACGACGGCCGCCGCCAGGTGCCCAACTGGCCCGCCTTCTGGCTGCTCGGCAACGACTGGCCGTCCGGCGGGGAGCTGGACGTGCTGGAGATCGGCGATGGCGTGGACGGGAGCTCCTACTGGTACAACCCGGTCGAGGGCGACCAGCCGGACAAGTCCCACGGCAGCCAGACCACCGTCCCCGGCCCGGCCTCGTCGGGCGACTACTCGGCCACCTTCGTCCCCCCGGCCATGAAGTCGCCCTGCGTCCCGGGCTGGCACACGGCCGGGATCTTGTGGGCGCCCGGCACCGCCACCATCTACAAGGACGGCCGCCGCTACTGCACGTTCAGCGGCCTGCGCAGCGACGTGCCCATGAACGTCATCCTCAACAACACCCAGGGCGAGAACGGCAAGCACTACGGCTCGCCCGTCCCGTCCGACTTCAAGGTGGAGTACTTCCGCCACTGGGCGCTCGCGGGCTAAGCGCCGCCCGTCGGGTCGCAATATTTTCTTTCACGGACCCGGGCGTCTCGCCCAGCCGGCGGCCCGCGGCCGCCGGCGTCGCCGTCAGGGGACCGGGTGGTCCTCGACCGGCGGCTCGTGGCCCGGCTCGTCGTCGTGGGGCTCGATGCGGGTACAGCCCGCGCACGGGCCGGTGCCGTCCTCGGCCAGGAAGCGCGCCTGGTTCACCAGGTCGACGGCGGCGTCCACCGGGCTCTCGCCCTCGGTGCCCGGCAGCGTCGCCGCCCGCGGATGCTCGGCCGACTCGGTGAGCCGCGCCTCCAGGGCCTGCACCTCCAGCCGCTCCGGCTGCGGGTCCACCAGCGTTGACGCGTCCGGCGGGGGCTCGGCCCCGGCCAGCCTGCTCACCCAGGCGGCGAAGGAGTCCTTCAGCGGGCTCTCCTCGACCAGCCCTTGCAGGTACTCTCGCACCACGTCCACCACCTCGCTGCGGCCGACGCCGGGAACGTTCAGCAGGCTGGCGATCGTGGCCGCCGCGAGGTCCCCGGCCTGCTCGGCCCGCTTGGCCGCCGCGTCCTCATGATCGTCCTCCGCGTCCACCGCCGTGGCTCGTCCCCGCAGGTCGGACCCGTCGCGGATCGGCCCCGCGAACCCGGCCGCGGTGGCGGCGCCGGCGTCGGACCCGGCGACGGAACCGGCCCCGCCGGCCGGCAGCGCCGCCGCCTGCAGCTGCCCGACCCGGCGGGCGATGTCCTCCTCGGTCGCGGTGGCGTGGTCCTCGCCCGGCGCCGGACGGTCGATGCGGTGGACCTTCACCACGATGCTGGCCAGCACCGGATGGCTGGCGTTCGGCCCGGTGAACTGGCCGATGATCTCGGTGTAGGCCGCCTGCTCGCCCGCCTCCTCCAGTTGCCGCTGGTAGGCGACGGTGTACCGGGCCGCGAGCTGGCCGCGCAGCACCGGGAAGACCGCGGGCGGCCCGGCCAGGGCGAGCAGCACGATCACCAGCAGGCCGATGTGCACGCTGGTCAGCACCCGGCGGGCCACTCCGGCGACCGCCACCACGCGGGCCCGGGCGGACCAGCCGATCGCCCGCCGCAGCCGCGACGGCCACGCCACGAACGCCACCGCCAGCAGCGCCAGCGCCCCGTACAGCCCGGTCCACGCCCACCAGGGCAGGTCGGCCAGGCTGCCCGCCCGTTCCAGGCCGCCCCGCACGGCGCCCAGCTCGGCCCGGGTCAGGCCGAGCAGGTCCGCCAGCCAGGCCAGGAACGCGACCAGGTCGGCCCCGAGCAGCAGCGACGCGGCGATGTCAGCCCCGGCCCGCACGGCCAGGCGCTCGGAGTCGTTCATCACCCGCCACAGCCGCCAGGCGACCCAGGCGGCAACCGGGAACAGCAGCCCGGCGGCCGGCTCCAGCGACAGCGCCTCCGGGCGCACCAGCACCAGGGCCGCCACCCCGGCGGTGACCGCGACGACCACGTCCACCGCCCGCCGCCGCCGCCAGCCCCGCCGCTTCACGGCGGAGGCGGTCTCAGCCGGGACGCCTTCAGCGCGGGCCGCGCCGCCCGGGCGTAGCCCGGGCCAGCGCCAGGGGAACCGCGCCCGCCGCGTGACGCCCGCCGCCCAGGCGCCGGCCATGAGGACCAGGACCGTCGGCAGCACCGCCGCGGCCAGTCCCGCCAGGGCCGGCCCGGCTGTCGCGATCAGCGCGCCCGCCGCCGCCACGGCCACGGCGCCCGCCGCCAGCCGGGTGCGGCGGGCGAACGGCGCCACGTCCACCACCGTCCACCGCACGCACGCCATCAGCCCCCGCAGGGCCCAGGTGGCGACCCAGTAGCCGAGCGCCCCCGCCACCATCCCGAGCACCGTGAACACCGCCATCGAGGCCCACCAGCCGCCGCTGCCGAGCGCGGGCACGATCGTGGCGCCCGTCGCCACCACGAAGATCACCGCGCCCGCGGCCAGGTCGGCCCGCGCCCGTGCCTGCCCCCGCTTGTCCAGCCGCGCCAGCAGGCGCGCCCGCGCCCCGGTCTCCCGCGCGGCTCGCTCCTGCCGAGCCCGGGCTCGTGCTGTCAAGGCATCTTCATGAGCGGCGGCCAGGGCCGCGCGCAGGGACTGATCGCGAAAAGCCCAGCGCCCGCCGGACTGCGCCAGTACCTGCCGGCGAGTGGCCCGGGCCAGCTCGCGGTGCAAGCCGGCCGGCGCCCGCCACTGGGCCGCCAGGATCAGCTCGGCCAGCTTGACCTGCGGGTACGGGCCGCCGCGGAGGGCCGCGAGCAGGCCCGCGCCGGCCGCCAGGGCGAGGTCGGCCCCGAGCCATGGCCCGGCCGGGGCACCCGCCGCGAACGCGATCGCCGCCACCAGCCCGCCGCTGGCCAGCCACGCCCCCAGCCGGGCGGCGGTGACCAGCCGGTCGGCCCGGTAGGTGCGGCTGGCCTCGCCCTGGGCCGGGAACGTCCACCGGCTGACCAGTACCGGCACGAGCGCGATGACCGAGACCAGCGACAGCGCGATCAGCGGGGCGTGCCGCCGCCGCAGTGGCCACCAGCGGGCGAGCTCGCGCGGCGACCCGGCCGCCGCCCCGGCTCTCGCCCCGATTGACGCCAGCGCCAGGCCCCTGCCCCCGAAGCCCGCCACTAGCAGCAGGAGCAGCACCACCGCGACCCACAGGGTGAACGAGATCGCCACGCTCAGCGCGGCGATGACGATGAGGGCCCTGGCGGCGAAGCGGGCCCCGGCCAGCCAGCGGCCGGGCAGCCGGCCCGGGATCTGCGACCAGGCGACCGGCTCATCCCGCCAGTGATAGGCCACCCAGCCAAGCCACCGGACCGCCCGCTCCCGGTCGCGGGCGCGCGGGTACGCGTCCGCGAGCAGCGCCTCATCCACCAGGCCATCTTGGCGCAACCGGGACTTTCCGCGCCTGCCTTATCGCCCGCCTTACGCGAGCCGGGCGCGCTGCCCGCCGCCCGCGCCGAGCTGGTGCAAGGTCCAGCCCCGGCCGGCGTCGTCCAGCGGCCGGGTGAGCCCGGTGAACAGCTCGGCCGCCCGCCGGTAGGACAGCCGTCCCTGCCCGGTCGCGCGGCAGGTATCGGCCGGGGCGGTCGCGGCCGGCGCCCGCCGTCCGGTGAGGAAGGCCGGCCCCTGCGTGCGCCCGGCCAGCAGCCAGCGGACCAGGCGGCTCGTTTCCGCTCGCCATTCGATGGCGCCCGGGAGGGACGGCTCGCTATCACGGGCCCGCACCCGGTTGCGAGCCAGGTCGAGCTGGTCCGCGTCCAGGCCCAGCACCGAGGCCGCGGGCGCCCCCGAGTCGTGCAGCAGCCGCCACAGCGCGTGCTCCCGCAGGCTCACGGGCAGCCGGAACACGGCGGCGACCTGCTCGCCGCTCAGCGGCGGGGCGGGCCGCCCCAGGTGCCGGTGGCTCAGGCCGGCCGCCGGGTCGCCCGTGATCCAGCCCTGCTCTCGCCACCAGCCGCATGCCCCCCGCAGCGCCGACAGCTCGCGGTTGGCGGTCCGGGCGCCCGCGCTCGCCGCCCGCGCCGCCAGCCCCGCCGCCACCTGGTCAGCATAACCGATGCCATCACCGCATTTACTGCGACCGTCAGTCCGCATTTACTGCGGTACCAGTCGCGCATCAGTGATTGACTTGCATTTCCACCGGTCAATTCGGCATGGTTGACGTCATGTGGTCGTTCGGTATTGCATCAGCAGATTTCCGCAGTAAATGGGCTGGCGGCAGGCTCGGCGTCCTCGCGAGCCGTGATTTCCGCCGCTTTTACGCCGGGTACTCGGCGTCGCTTCTCGGGACGGCGATGTCGTCGGTGGCGATCGCGTTCGCCGTGCTCGGCAGCGGCGGGACGCCGACCGCCCTCGGCGTCGTCCTGCCTGCCGGTCGCCGCCGTGGCGGGCGGGGCGCTGCTGGCGGGGCTGGGCTCGGCCTTCGGCGGGGCGGTTCGGCGCCGGGTGGGCGGCCCTCGGCACCCTGGCCGTCCTCGCGGTCCCTTCCGTGCGCCGCGTGACCTGGCTTTTCCCGGCTGAAAGGAATCGGCCGGCGGCTTATGGGTGCCCGCGACCTTGCGCGGGAATGGGGCCGGGCAATCGCGATCTTGGTATAGAGTCCCCGGGAGGCGCGATCGCGCCTCATTAACGCAGTGGGGGAAACAATGCGCAACATTTCTGCGCGCCTAAAGGGGCGCGGGATTAAAGGAGCCGCCCTGGCCGGGGCGATTTCACTGTCGGCGCTGGCCGGGGTGGGCCTCGCGGGCAGCCCGGCCAGCGCGACGGCGCTGAAGGCCGACGGGTGCGCGCTCGCGGTCAGCATCGCCCACCCGCACGCGGGCCAGACCGAGACGCTGACGGTGAAGACCTCCGTCGCCTCGACCCACGTGGTGGTCAAGATCCACTACAAGACGGTGTCGCACACCTGGAACTTCACCACGCCGCACGACCGGGAGTCGGTCTACCGCTTCGGCGTCGGCCGCCCGACGGAGGGCTACCGGGTCACCCTCGCGGGCTCGGTCACCACCGCCCCGAAGGGCTACCGCGCCGGCGCGACCTGCAGCACCAGCTTCACCCCGAACTAGCCCTGCACAGCGAGCCGATCGTGGCCCACCTCGCCACCGAGGGCCCCGCCCGCCCGCCCGGCTGCCGCCGTCCGCGCCCTGGCCTGCGCGATCCTCGACGCCCCGGCCTAAGCCGGCCACCCGGCGGCTAGGCGCCGCCGGCGGCCTCTGGCCGGGACCCGGTGCCCGCTACAGGATCGGGCACGGGCAGCGCGAGATGCCCGGGAGCACCGCCGGCGGCGTCAGCGTCCCCGGCGGCCGCGGGTGCCTCGCGCAGGCCGGGGGCGAGCAGCAGGGTCACCGCGATGGAGGCGACCGCCATGGCCACCATGGCGGTCGCGGGGGAGGTCCACTGGGCCACCGCCCCGGCCAGCGCGGCCCCGGCGCCCTGCATCACCATCATCCCCGAGGACTGCAGCCCCATCGCGTGGCCGCTCAGCTCGTCGGGCACCAGCCGCGCCAGCCGCTCGGTCAGCAGCAGCGACGCCGCGTACCCGACCGAGGCCGCGCAGGCGGCCGCCATAGCCACCGGCAGGGCCGGGTGCAGCGCGAACGCCAGGTAGGGGACCGCCAGCAGCAGCCGCAGCCACGGCCCCAGCCGCATCCGCCACCGGGCCGGGGTGAAGCGCCCGACCACCGTGTCCCCGGCCAGCATGCCCAGCGCCGCGAACGCGTACAGCAGCCCCGCGTGGGCCGGGGAGTAGGCCACGAACACCGCCTCGCACCCGACGATGAGCCCGTTCGGCACCCACAGGGCGAGGAGCACGTACCGGCGGGTGACCGACGCCCACAGCGCCCGGTTGGCCCGCCAGGTCGCGGCGACCGAGGCCCGCCCGCTCACCCGGGCCGGCCGGGGCCGCAGGCCGAGCCAGGTCACCGCCGCCCCGGTGACCCACAGCGCCCCGCCTAGGGCCAGCGTGCCGCGGGCGGACAAGAAGGCCACCGCCAGCCCGCCGGCCGCGAAGCCGCACACCTGCAGCAGGCCGTTGGCCATGTTGAAGACCGCCCGGCCGAGCAGGTAGCCCTCGGGCGGCAGGATCTCGGTCAGCAGCCCGTAGCGCGCACCGCTCGCCAGCGGGGCGATGATGCCCAGGCTGACGGTGATGGCGAACACGGCCCCGAGCCCGATCCCCGGGACCGCCTGGGCGAGCGTCCCCGCCCCGGCCGCCAGCCCGGTCAGCGTCAGCACTGCCCGCGGGGGCAGCCGGTCCGCCGCCGACAGCAGCAGCGAGGCGCCCGCCAGCTGCGCCAGCGACGGCCCGAACATGGCCAGGGCCGACAGCAGCGGCGACCCGGTCGCGCCGTACACGTAGGTGCCGAGCGCCAGCCCGCTCACCGTTGATGCCGCGACCTGCAAGGTGACGCTCGCGAACAGCGGCCGGAGCTGCGGGACGCGGAAGATCTCGCCGTACGTGCGCATGCGCCCAGCGTCGCCCGGGCACCGCCCGGCCCGGTAATGTTTCGCGCGGAGGCGAAACGTCATGGGCTGGTGGCAGGTCAGCGCGGACACCCTCGCGGGCGGCCGGTTCGTCGTCTCGCCGCTGGCCGAGGTCACCGCCAGCCTCATCCTGCTGGCCAGGGCGGTCCCCGCGACCCCGCCCGAGCGCGCGTTCCTGGACGCCCACCTGCCCGCGTTCCGGGCGCGGCTGGCGGCCGACCCGGTCGACGCCGCCCTGGTGGTGGCCGGCCTCGGCCCGCGCTGGGTCGGGTCCGTGTTCACCCAGCCCCCCGGCGGCGCGGGCGGCGCCACGTTCGCGGCCGAGGCCGCGCGGGTGCGGGACATGCCCCGCGACGCCGCGCTGGCCGACCTGCTGATCGACTCCGGCGGCCACGTCCCGGAGTTCCTGCGCGGCCATGACCTGCCCCGGCGGGCCCTCGCGATCCTCCAGTGGACCTGGTCGCGGGCGGTCGAACCGGACTGGCCGCGCCGCCGCCGCGTCCTGGAGGCCGACATCGTCGCCCGGACGGCGAGCCTGGCCGCGGGCGGCTGGTCGGCCGCGCTGGGCGGCCTGCGGGGGAACATGGCCTGGCTCGGCGGCGGCCGCCTGCGGATCAACGCGCTCGACGTCCCGCCGCGCGAGACCGCCGGCGCGAGCCTGTTCTTCGTCCCGGTGACCACCACGGCGGGCTGGGTGTCGTGGGCGGTGCCGCCGCCCGCGCCCGGGCCGCAGCGCTACGCGATCCACTACCCCTGCTCGGGGGTGCTGGCCGGGCTGGGCGCGGCGCCGGTGCCCGAGCCGCTGGCGGCCCTGCTCGGCCCGGCCCGGGCGCGGCTCCTGGTCCTGCTGGGGGCCCCCAAGAGCACCACCCAGCTGGTCGCGCTGACCGGGCTGGCGCTGGGCTCGGCCGGGCGGCACCTGAAGGTGCTGCACGAGGCGGGCCTGCTCGCCCGCGCCCGCTCGGGCCGCTCGGTCCTGTACTACCGCACGGGCGCGGGCGACACCCTGGTCGCGGCCCAGCGTCAGTGATCCTGAGGGTCCCAATGTTGGAAGAAGTGTTTGAGCCGGCCATGGGCAAGGGCTAGCATGTCGAAGCGATGTCCATCGAACTGGAAGTCTAGTGATGGGACTCAGGTCATGCTCTACCTCGATAACGGCGACCGGGACTTCGTCTCGCTGCCTGAGCAGCTCGTGGGCGAGGGTGACCTCATCGTCTTGCGGGTCGCCGGCGAATCGATGATCGACGCGGCGATCACCGACGGGGACCTGGTGGTGGTCCGCCGCCAGGACGACATCCGCGACGGCGACATCGTGGCGACCCGCCTGCCCGGCGCCGACGCGCGCGGCGACGACGCGGTGGTCACGACGCTGCGGCGGGCCGACGGCCACGTGTGGCTGGTGCCCCAGAACCCGGCCCTCGCCCCGGTCCCGGGCGACGACGCCACGATCATCGGCAAGGTCGTCAGCGTCGTGCGCCGCCTGTGACCGGCGGCTAGCTCGCCCGGCGGTGGCGGCGGGCGCGGAAGTCGCCCCCGGCCGGGGCGGCCAGCGGCGGGGGAGTGGCGAACGCCGGCGGCCCGTCGAGGTCGAGGGCGGCCAGCGGGGCGGTGGCGGCCGCGTCCCGCCGGGTCAGCGGGGGCAGGTTCCACTTCTCCTCGATGAGCCGCAGCAGCGAGGTGTGGTCATAGGTGGTGGAGTCGACGAAGCCCGGCCGCGCGCAGGGCGACACGATCACGGCCGGGACCCGGAAGCCGAGCCGGTCATAGGCGCGGGCGGCCTGGTCCACGTTCTCCAGCCGCGCCAGCTCGGTCCTCACCCAGGGCAGCTTGCGCGCGAGCGCCAGCAGCCAGCCGGGCAGGTCCAGCTGCCAGTTGTGCGCGGGCACGTCGTCGGGCGGGACCGCGGCCGGCGGCGGCACGTGGTCGTAGTAGCCCCCGTGCTCGTCGTAGGTCCAGATCAGCAGCGTCCCGTCCCAGCCCGGGCCGGCCATGACCGCGTTCACGACCGCGGCCGAGAACGACTCCCCGGCCGTGATGTCCTGCGGGCTCTCCTCGGAGTAGGCGCCGAAGTCGGGGTCCACGATCGACACCGCCGGGAGCGTCCCGGCCGCCGCGTCGGCGAAGAGCCGGCGGACGGACCGCAGGTGCCGCACCGCCCGGGCGAAGCCCAGCGGGTACAGGCCAGCGGTGAACGAGATGTTGCCGCGCGCCGCGCCGGTCACCCTCGGCAGCCACCAGCCGACCCGGGCCAGGCGGCGCAGCGCGCCGAGGCCGCCCCGGCCGAGCAGCCGCGCGATGAAGACCCGGACCGGGTGCAGCGGGTGGTAGTTGACCCACGAGATGCCGTGGGCGCTGAGCGCGTCGAGGATGGTCCCCGCCGCCGGGTAGTCGGCCAGGTCCCAGGGCAGGTCGTCGATGAGGCCATGGGCGGTGCCGGCGATGAGGAACCGCCGGTTGGGGAACGTCGGCCCCAGGCACGAGCAGAACCAGCGGTCGGCCAGCGGGAACGTCCGCGCCAGGGCGTGGTAGAACGGCAGGTCGTCCTCGGTCCAGTAGCCGAGCGCG
>DATBEM010000185.1:0-20883 GCA_036276115.1 Trebonia sp. | reverse complement strand
GGGCCTCTGCCTGCCGGGTGGCGGCCGCCATCGCCTCGCCGGCCGGGCCCGCGAGCATCGCGATCGAGCCCGTCAGCGCCTCCCGGCTGGCCAGGACCGGGGCCGCTCCCGCCGCCGTGAACGCCGCCGTCACCGGGTGGCCGGGCACGTCGTAGGACTCGCCGTCCGGACGGCAGCAAGCTGGCTCGGTGCACAGGTAGGACCAGTAGCGGTTGTCCTCGGCCCGCAGTACCTCGCTCAGCTGGAAGCCGAGCTCGGCGGCCCGGCGCCGGACGGCGTCCACCAGCGGGCTGACCAGCCGCCCGGGCCCGTAGCCGACGGCGACGCCCGCCCCGAAGCCCTGGGCCGCCAGCACGCCCAGCGCATGGCGGGCGAGCTCGTCGGCGATGCCGCGGTCCGGTTCGCCCGGCAGGTCGAAGCGGAGCGTGAGCCGGACGCGCCCGCTCGGCGCCTGCGCCCCGAGGAAGACGATGCTCATCCGGGGCTCGAACCCCAGCAGTTGCGGGATCAGGGCGAGCAGGGAGGCGGGCGAGCCGACCTGGACGACCTGCTCCGGGGGCCACGGGCCAGGCGCGCCGGGTGGCGCGCCGCCGGCGGGCGCGTCGTCCTGCGCCGGGAACTGCGGGACCCGGGCCTCGCGGGCGCGGTTGGCGGCGTCAACGCGCTTGGCGGTGGGGGCTTGCGGGTCCTGGTCACCCGTGGAGCGGTTGGCTGTCATGGATCCAGGTTCGGGGAGGGGGTCCGGGCGAGCCGAAAGGAGTTTGGCGGCTGTGGAAAGGAGGGGCGGTTTTCCACAGCCGCGATTTTTTGGTTTTGGCGGACGGGCGGGGAATGAGGTAATGGGATGGGGCCGATAATGGGATGCGGTGCCACCCGCCGGCCGTCATGCATGGTTCCATGAAGAACGAGTTGCGCGCGACGGCCGACGAGACGGTCGCCATCATCGAGCGCGGCGGGTACCGGCCGGCGGCCGGCCACGCCTTAGGCCGGGCCGAGGAGGTCCCACTTGTTGCCGGCGATGTCGCGGAACACCACGACCCGGCCGTAGGGCTCGTCGCGGGGCTCGCCGAGGAACTCCACCCCGGCCCGTTCCATCCGGGCGCGCGACGCCTCGAAGTCCTCGACCTGGAGGAAGAAGCCGACCCGGCCGGCGAACTGGTTGCCGATCACCGCCGCCTGCTCGGGGCCGTCGGCCCGGGCGAGCAGCAAGCCGGTGGCGGCGCCCGGCGGGCGGACGACGACCCAGCGCTTGGGGCGCCCGTCGTTCGTGCGGGCGGGGCTGTCCTCGGCCAGCTCGAAGCCGAGGGCAGCGGTGAAGAACTCGATCGCCGCGTCGTAGTCGTCCACCACGATGGCGGCGAGGCCGAGGTGCACCGGGCGCTACAGGGCGATGCCGAGCAGGGCGTCGGCGGTGTCGCGGACCAGGGCCGCCTCCCTGGCGGGGGTGCCGCCGGCCGCGAGCACCGCGCTCGCCCAGCCGTCGATGACCGCCAGGGCGGCGGGCGCGTCCAGGTCGTCGGCCAGGCTCGCGCGGACCGCGACCAGGACCGCCGCCGCCGCGGGGACCCCGGCCGAGCCAGGGGGACCAGCAGGGGCGGGGGAACCAGCAGGGGCGGGGGAACCAGCAGGGGCGGCCACGTCGGCCGAGCCGACCGCCGCCCGCCAGCGGGCGAGCCGGCCGCGGGCCTGGACCAGCACGTCGTCGGTCCACTCCCAGTCGGAGCGGTAGTGGTGCGCGTGCAAGGCGAGGCGGATCGCCATCGGGTCGACCCCGGACTCCCGCAGCCGGGACACGAACACCAGGTTGCCGAGCGACTTCGACATCTTCGCGCCCTGGTAGGCGACCATGCCCGAGTGCGCGTAGACGCGGGCGAAGACGTGCTCGGCGGCCGGGGCCGGAGCCGCGGTGCCCGGAACCCCAGCGCCGAGGGCCACCCGCGCGTGGGAAGCGCTCATCTCGTGGTGCGGGAACACCAGGTCGCTGCCGCCCGCCTGCACGTCGAACGAGGGGCCGAGGTAGCGGGTCGCGATCGCGGCGCACTCCACGTGCCAGCCGGGCCGCCCCGGGCCGAACTGCGAGCTCCAGGCGGGCTCGCCGGCGCGCCCGGACCGCCAGACCAGCGGGTCGAGCGGGTCCTTCTTGCCCGACCGGTCCGGGTCACCGCCCCGCTCGCCGCTCAGCCGCGTCATCTCGGCCACCGACAGGCCCGAGGCCGTCCCCGGCCCCGACAGCGCGCCGAACCGCGAGTCGGCCGCCCGGGCGAAGTACACGTCGCCGTCCAGTTCGTACAGCGCGCCGCGGGCCGTGAGCCGGGCGGCGAACTCGTCAATCAGCGGCACCGCCTCGACCGCGCCGATCAGGTGGGTGGGCGGCAGGACCCGCAGCGCCGCCATGTCGGCCCGGAACCGGTCGATCTCGCGCAGCGCGAGCTGCCACCAGTCCTCGCCGTCGCGGTCGGCCCGCTCCAGCAGCGGGTCGTCCACGTCGGTCACGTTCTGGGTGTAGGACACCTCGTGGCCGGCGTCCAGCCACGCCCGGACCAGCAGGTCCCACGCGTTGTAGGTCGCCGCGTGGCCCATGTGGGTGGCGTCGTAGGGGGTGATCCCGCACGCGTACAAGGACGCGGACCGCCCGGCGGCCGCGATGATCAGTTCCCCGGAGGCCGTGTCGTGAATCCGGGGCCCTGCACCCCGGGGGTCCTCGTGACCAGGCAGAACAGGAACCTCAGCGGCACGCCATGCATCCATGATCCCAGGTTAGCGCCTGGCAGACGAAGCGTTATCTCCCGGATAGAGGCGTTTGCCCGCCGCCCGGCGGCACTGCCAGCGACGGCGGGCGGCGCACCGCCGTGGCCTGCTCGAACGCGAACGCGAGGGCGATCAGCTCCGGCTCGCTCCAGGGCGGCCCGGTGAAGCTGAGGCCGACCGGCAGCCCGGCCACGTACCCGGCCGGGACCGTGACCGAGGGCCAGCCGGCGATCGCGGCCGGGCTGGAGGTGCCGAACACGTGGTGGTCGCCCAGCACGTAGTCGGTCAGCCAGGCCGGGGACGACGTGAGGCAGGCGATCGCCGTCAGGCCGTGCGCGCGCACCGGGGCCTGGAGCGCCTCGGTCGCGATCCGCGTCACGGCCGACCTGACCGCCAGGTAGGCCGGGTCATCGAGGTCGCCGCTGGTCGCCTCGGCTGCCTCGAACGTCTCCTGGCCGAAGCGGGACAGCACCATCGGGGCGTTGCGCTGGTTGAACTCGACCAGCTCGGCGAGCGTGCCCGGCACGGCCGGCCCGGCCTCGCCGTAGGCCGCGAGGTACTGCAGGTAGGCGTTGATGCCGTACTTGAACTCGTACTTCAGCGCGGCCCACTCCAGCTCGTCCAGCCGCTCGGCCCCGGGCAGCTCGACCGGGTCGGTGACCTCGGCCCCCGCCTTGACCAGGTGCCCGACGGCCGCGTCGAGGACGGCGTTCGTGGGGGCGTTCGCGGCCGCGGACCCGGCCCGCCAGATGCCGATTCGCGCGCCGGACAGCGCGCTGGCATCCAGGAACTGATCGTAGGCGAGCGTCCCGAGCTTGCTGGCCGGAAATGTCTCGGGGAAATGAGCGGCCCGGTCCCGAGGGTCGGCGGCGGCGAGGACGGACAGGAGCGCGGCGGCGTCGGCGACGCAGGCCGCCATGGGGCCGGCCGTGTCCTGGACGGGCGAGATCGGCACGATGCCGGTCCGGCTGACCAGCCCGGCGGTCGGCTTGATGCCGACGATCCCGCAGGCGCTGGCGGGCGAGACGATGGAGCCGTCGGTCTCGGTGCCGACCGCGAGCGGGGCGAGGCCCGCGGCGACGGCCACCGCCGACCCGGACGACGACCCGGAGGGGCTGCGGTCCAGGTCGTAGGGATTCGCCGCCTGCCCGCCGAGGGTGGACCAGCCGCTGGCAGAGGCCGACGAGCGGAAGTTGGCCCACTCCGACAGGTTCGCCTTGCCCAGGATGACCGCCCCGGCCGCGCGCAGCCGGGTCACGATGAACGCGTCCGGCGGACGGGCGTCGAGCAGGGCGGGCGACCCGGCCGTGGTCGGCATGCCCGCGACCTGCACGTTGTCCTTGACGAGGACGGGAATGCCGTCGAGCGGCCCGAGCCCCGCCCCGGTGCGGCGGCGCTCGTCGCTGGCGGTCGCGTCCGCGCGGGCCTGCGGGGAGACGGTGATGACGGCGTGCAGGGCCGGGTTCAGCTCCTCGATCCGGCCCAGGTAGTGCTCGCACAGCGCCAGCGCGCTGGTCTCGCCGGCCGCCAGTGCCCGCTGGAGGCCGGCCACCGTGGCCGAGGCCAGCAGTTCCGGCGACGGCGGCTGGGCGGATGCACCCGCAAAGTCCCCCATGAGGGCCAGGATAGCGGCGGGCGGGCTACTGGTGGGCGCCGACGACTCGCGCGCTCAGCCGGGCGGCGGCGTCGCGCACCTGGCCCAGCAGCTGCTCCTGGAGGCCGGCGGGCGACCTGACCAGCGGGGAGGGGACGGTGAGGGCGGCGATGACCGACTGCCCGTCGGTGACCGCGGCCGACGCCGCCCAGACGCCCCGGTCGATTTCCTGCTCGCTGACGGCCCAGCCGCGCTCGGCCGTCAGCCGGGCGGCGGCCTCCACCCGGCTCATGGCCTCGGGGCTAGCGGCCGCCAAGTGCGCCAGGTAGTCCCGCCGGACCTGCGGGGACAGGCCTGACAGGAGCACCCGGCCGCTCGCGCCGCGCTCCAGTGGCAGCGGCTGGCCCGGCTCGAACGCGGCCCGCAGGTGGTGGGCCGACTCGACCCGGTGCACGCAGACCGGGGTTCGCGCGATCAGCCGGACCAGGATGACGGTCTCGCCGCAGGCGATCGCCAGGTCGCGCATGACCGGGTCGGCCAGCTCGATGATCGACTCGGCCGCCTCCGCCGCGCGGGCCAGCGAGATCAGCCGGGCCGACAGGTGGTACGAGCCGCGCTCGTCGCCGATGAGCAGGCCGGTATCGCGCAGCAGCGCGATGTAGCGGTACATGCTCGGCAGCGGGATCCCGGTCTCCGCCGCGAGGTCCCGCGCGGTCATCGTGTGGTGCCCCGGGGTGAAGGCCTGGAGTACCGCCAGGACCCGGCGCGCTCCCTCGGCCCCCGGCGCGGCGAGAGAGGAAGTCGAATGAGTAGCCAATTAGCTCGTCTCATCCAATCATAATGTGATTTGCGTCCCACGATAACGATTGCACGGAAGAGCCGTCAAGCGACTCCGGGTAAGCAAGAGCGGGAATTCGCCCGGCGAGCCGCTAGGGAAGCCAGGAAACGTGGCCCGCCAGGACGGCGTACCCGATGAACGCGACCGCGTCGATCAGCGTGTGCGCCACCAGCATCGGCGCGGCCCGCTTCCAGCGCAGGAACAGCAGGCCGAAGATCACGCCCATGATCGCGTTGCCGATGAACCCGCCCGCCCCCTGGTACAGGTGGTAGGAGCCGCGCAGCACCGCCGCGATCGCCACCGCCCACAGGGGCGAGATGCCGAGCCGGCGGAGCCGGGTCAGCAGGTAGCCGATGACCAGCACCTCTTCCAGGGTGCCGTTCTCCAGCGCGCTGAGCAGCAGGACGGGGACGCGCCACCAGACGTTCGGCTCGTTCTCGGCGACGATGTTCAAGGCGATGCCGGACTTGTAGGCGATGAAGTACAGCCCCAGGCCGCTGCCGCCGATGAGGGCGGCGAGCGCGGCCCCGCGGGCGAGGTCGCGCAGCGGCTGGGACCGGTCCACGCCGATCGAGGACGGCTTCTCCCCGTTGCGGGCCAGCAGGTAGAACACCAGCAGCACCGGCGCGACGCTGCTGAGCAGGTTGACGAGCTGCAAGAACAGGTCGAGCACGGGGCGGCCGGGCGCCGCCGAGCCGTTGAGGACGGCCTGCTGGGAGCTCAGTGACTGGTGCGCGGTCAGCGACCCGATGAAGGAGACGAACGCGTAGACGCCGCTGGCGCCGAGCGACACCGCGAAGACGGACGCGATCTCCCACCATTGCAGCATCCGCGCCCGGCCCGTCAGCGGCGGGTCGTCCCAGACCGATACCAGGGCAGGCTGCGCTAGGTCACTGGCCGGCACAGCGTCACTGGCCGGCACAGCGTCACTGGACGACGCGGTGGCACTGGCCGACACCGCCTCGTCAGGAGATGAGGTCGTCGAAGTCCCCGTCCTGCGCGCCGCCGATGAACGCCTCGATCTCGGCCCGGGTGTAGATCAGGGCCGGGCCGTGCGGGTCGGCCGCGTTGCGCACCGCCACCTGGCCGTCAGCCAGCCGCGCGAGCTCCACCCCGGCCCCGTCCGGGCTGGTCACCAGGCGCCACTGGGCGCCCGCCAGCGCAGCCGCTGGCATCCCGTTGTAGACCGACTGCTCCGGCAAGCCGCCCTCAGCGCCTCTCGTCACACTTCCCGCAAGATCTCGTTCAGCATATCCCGCGTCTTCTCCGGGGACGTGCCCGCGACCGACAGCCGCTCCATGACCGCGGCGTAGACCTCCACGTCGTCGGGCTTGTCCACGTAGTGGGCGCCGGTCAGGTACTCCATGTAGACCATGTCCGGCAGGTCGGCCTCGGGGAACCGCATGATCGTGAACGCGCCGCCCTCGGCCGCGTGGCCGCCGTACTTGAACGGCATGACCTGCAAGGTGATGTTCGGCTCGCCGGTCACGTCGATGAGCCGCTTGATCTGGCCGGTGAGGACCTCCCGGCCGCCCATCGGGCGGCGCAGCGCGGCCTCGTCCACGATCGCCCACAGCCGGGGCGGGTTCTCGCGCGAGAACAGCTTCTGGCGGCCCATCCGGACCGCGACCCGGGAGTCGACCTCCTCCGGGGCGAGGTTGGGCGACCCCTGGGTGACGACCGCGCGGGCGTACTCCTCGGTCTGCAGCAGGCCGGGGACGAACTGCACCTCATAGACGCGGATGAGCGTGGCCGCTTCCTCCAGGCCCACGTAGACGTGGAACCAGTCCGGGACGACCTCGCGGTACTTCTGCCACCACGGCGTGGCGTTGGCCTCCGCCGTGAGCGCGATCAGCTGTTCCTTGGCGGCCGGGTCGACCTCGTACAGGTCGAGCAGGTCCGAGACGTCGCGCTCCTTGAAGGACACGCGGCCCAGCTCAAGCCGGCTGATCTTGGAGCCGGACGCGCGGATGTGGTAGCCAGCGTCGTCGCGAGAGACGCCCGCCTGCTCCCGCAGCCGCCGCAACTGCGCCCCGAGCAGGATCTTCAGCACCGTGGGGTCGCCGACAGCCGATCCCCCACCAGGCAGGCTTACCGTCATGGTGAGCCCCTCTCAAGCCCGGATCCGGGCTGGTGCTCCCCCCTCACCTGCACTCCTTCACCACCCAAACGCTCCATGCACGCGCCTTCTGCACGCGCATCCGCGCTTGCGCGCGCAATGACCCGTGCATGATATCGCGGGAAGCAGGGCAAGAGCGAGATCATCGTAATACTCGCGAAGATAGACAACTCAGGGCACAGGCCACACTACCGCGCTTCCCCGGGGCCGCGGCTATGCTCAGGGGAACAGCGCCCACCGGACCAGCGCGCCATCAGAGGGACCAGATGCCACAGCCATCCACGAGCAACAACAAGACGCCGGCCGCGAAGGCGCAGTCCGCCACCAAGGTAGCGGCCGCCCGGCCCTCCGCCGCCAAGCCGCCCCCCGCCCGGCCTCGGGGCGCCAAGCCGGCCGGAACCGCCAAGCCAGCCGCAACCGCCGCCAAGGCGAAGAGCGCGCCCGCGACGCCGGCGGCCGGGCCGGCCGACGAGGCTACCCGGCCGGGGTGGCGTTCCTGGCTCGGCCTCAGCACTGCCCCGACCCCCGTCCGCCGGGCCGTGGTCCTCATGCTGGCCGGCGCCGCGGCGACCCTTGCCTGGGGCCTGTACTGGGTGGTCATCCCCCTGGCGGCCCGCAATGAGCTCATTGCCTTCTACATGAGCGCCGATAACATCTCCCGGGCCAAGGCCACCGCGCAGGTTAATGGCGGCCTCGCCTTCAGCATCCTGGAGACGGTCGTGTTCGCCGCGATCTGGGTCCTGATGGCCCGCCTCAACCGCAGTGGCATCCTGTGGAGCCGGATCGCCTCGACGGTTCTGTTCCTGCTGTGGTCGTACCAGACGTACCAGATCATCGCCACGCTCGGCTCGCACGTCTCGTACATCGTCCTCGGCAACATGATCATCACGCTGCTGATCTGGCTGGCGGGCGCCAGCTCGCTCTACTTCATGTGGCGGCCCGACGCGGCCGCGCACTACAAGAAGGAGCCGGCCCCGGCCCGCGCCTGAGCACGCCGCCGGGACAACCGCCGACCAGGGAAGGTAACGGTTCCGCATACGCGCCAGGAGCTGCGTAAACCGCGTTCCGGCGCCCGGCGTCTCACTGATGAGGCCCGGCGAAAGCGGGGCGCCGGGCCTCACAGATTTAACGTCCTTCCTCTAGACGAAACCCTCCCCTGGGCGTAAGCAGATGAGGAGGCGCGCGGCCAGCACGCGCTGGTTGAGGCCCTTACCTGGGAGGGACATTTCGTGGCGCACGCGTGGATGCCCGGAGCACGCCGCATCCGGGCCCGGTCGGACGGGGGGCCGCTGCGCGGCGGCGCGCCCCGGGCGGTCTGGCTGACGCTGGGAACTGCCCCCAGATCCGTCTCGGTCCAGTCCGCGGCCGCGCGCCTGATCGGCGAGGGGCGCCCCTGCCACCTGATCTGGGACCCGGTGACGGGCGAGGTCGCCCAGCTCGTCTCGATCCTGCGGGCCGCGCGGGCGCTGGGCGAGGCCGAGCAGCTCGTGCCCGCGCACGGCGCCGCCGGCGGCGGCGCCCGCTCGGCTCCCGCAAGCGTGCGCGGCGCGGGCACCACCAACGTCAACACCGAGGGCCGCGTCTGCGTGCAGATCGGCGTCCTCGGCCACGGCGCCGACCCGTTCACCAGCGGGCCCGTCAACGGCGTGACCGCGCTCATGAGCTGGCTCGACTCCTGGGGCGTGGCCCGCCACTGGCCGGCCGGCCAGCCCGCTAGCCCGCCCGTCCCGGCCGCCAGCGGCGCCCGCGCCCTGTGGGCGCTGGGCGGCCACTTCGGCGCCTGCCAGGTGCCCGGCGGCGGCCGCCAGGGCCCGGGCAGCATCGACACCAGCCTGCTGACCGGCCCGCACGTCCTGCCGGCCTACCACGGCGACCGCATTTACCTTTCCCCGGCCCTGCCCATCCCTGCTTGACGAGCCTTTCCTTTCACGGACCCGCCTGCCGCGGTGCCCAAGCGGCTCACGCGGCAACGGGCAACCAGCCGAAAAGCTCCTGTCGCGCCATCTGGTTAGCGCTGCTTGCCCTCGTTGAACAGGGCGATGGCCTTCTCGATGCGGCGCCGACGGGTTTGCGGGGTCTTGGCGCCGGCGACGTTGTCCGCGTGGTAGCGCTGGAGGCTATTGGGCAGCTTCGCGAAGAAGGCCGCGGCGGTCTCGTCGCCGGCCAGGGCGGCGGCGAGGTCATCGGGGACGGCGACCTCGCGGGGGCCGCCGACGAGGGTGAGCACCACCGTCACCGGGTCGCCGCCGTTCAGCCCGGTGGCCCTGCGGATGGCGGCGCTGACGCTGATCATCGACCGCCCGCCCATGACCCCGACCGTGCTGGGGTACTCGTAGCCGTTGAGGCTGACCGTGACCGCGGGACGCTGGCCCGCGCCGAGGCGCTCGATGACCTCGTCGGGAACCACGATGCCGGTGTTCTTGCCGGTCGCGGTTACGGCCGTGTCGAACGTCGCGCTCGCTGCCATCACTGCCTCTCGCCTTGGCCACGCCTAGTGTTGACGGAGCTTACCACCCGGGCGCGACGGGTCATCTGCAACGCATGATGGCTGCCGGGTGAGCTTTGCGCGGGCAATAGCTCATGAGCGGGGATTCTGCTCCTGTGTCGCCATTAACCGCAGGCCCCGCGCGGCTCCCCCGCCCCGGAAATTACGGATGGCCAGATTGCTGCCTTCGCCTGACGGCCCGGTTAACACTTGTGAGCAGGTCGAATTGGCGATACCGCCGTGCGGCTGGAATTGTCCTATCGGGCTCGCGGAAGGAAATAAGCATGACACACATGGAAATGAAGGCGGCCGAGCAGGCGGCCGAGCAGTGGCGGATCGTCGCGGGACCGGACAACCCGGCCGGCCCGCTCTACGTCTCCGGCGCGTTCGCGGAGCCGGACATCATGGAGGCGGCCGCGAGCTACACCCACATGTGCAGCCCGTGCACCGCTTCCGGTCACATCCAGTGCTGCTGAGCTAGGCGAGGGGGCGCCAGTGACCGCTCGCGCATCTGGTCGAAGGTCGCCGCGCGCACCAGCCCGGGCCACGCCGGCTCGGGTACCGCGATGCCCAGGCGCCCCGCGAGGGCCCGCATCGCGCCCGCCAGGTCCCGGCACAGGTCGTCGTAGCGGATGAGGACCACGTTGGGCTCGGCCCGCCGGGCCCAGGCGTCGCCCAGGTGCCATAGGATGCCCGGCAGCGAGTCCAGGTTCAGCCGGGGTCGGTCTCGTAGCCGATCCAGGCCAGCAGCCAGTCCCGCAGCGGCCTGCGGCCGCCCGGTCGCCCGGCCGCTCATCTCGCGATGCTAACCGTGCCAATCTTGCACCGACTGTCCGGGCCGGCCGACATCGACGAGTAGTTCATCGAGGGATACGAGCGCGCGCCGGGACGCCGGGTGCCCGCCGGCTACCTGCACTCGCCGGTCGTCCATCTTCCGGCGGACCGGCCAGGCGGGCGGCGATCACCTGCTGTTCGCGACCCGCTCAGCGTCGTCTGGGCAGCGGCCGTGCTCTTTCCAGGTCCAGATCGACCGACCACGCGAATCACGTGCCACTCGCGGAACTCTGGATGTACAACCTGGAGGCGGTCAAGCTCGCCGCTGCCGTCCTGCTGGCGGTGCCGGTGGCGTGGGCGCTGCGCAGGCGGACCCGGCCCCCCGGCCAGGCGTGGCCGATTAGGTCGCCCTAGCCGGTCAGCCGGACACCGCGGCGAGACCTCCAGAAGCCGGGCCGCCTCGGCCCGAGTCCACCTCGAAGTTGCCTTCCCGCCGAGCATGCAGTCAACGTCGCCTCCGGCCAGCTAGGCACCATGCTGAGTGCCGCGAACGGGGCGGGGTGCCGTCCCGTTGGTGACGTGCCAGACCCGGATGCCGTAGCCGCTGCCCTTGCTGACTTCGGGTGTCAGGAGGGTCCGCCCGTCCGGGGCGGCGGCCATCCAGTCGTAGCCGGCGGTGTCCGGCCCGTCGGCGCGGCCCAGGGGCGCGAACGTCTCCGGGTGCCATAGCTCCACTGAGTGGGCCGTCACGTCCGGCGTGGTGATGACCGCGAACGGCGTCACGACGACGGCTCGCGGATGATGGTTCCGGGCTGGCTGGGGCGGGTAGGGCGCGAAGCGCCCGAGCGGCTGGCCGTCCCGGGTCCAGGTGCCGATGTCGATGCTGGTCGCGGTGAGCAGGCGGTCGCGCCATTGGTCGAAGACCAGCGTGTATATGAAGTGCCCGGCCTCGATCGCGACCCGCGCGCCGTTGTGCACGTCGATCAGGGTGACCTGCGGCGCCCCCTGGTTCTCGATCAGGCCCATCGCGGTCTCGTCCTGGCCGCCGTTATCGGCCACTGCCACCAGCGACCCGGCCGGATCGACGCCGAGCGCGTCAGCCCGGAAGTACTCGAAGTCGCCCCGGTAGACGTGGTGCGACGCCAGGTGGCGCAGGCTCGGCAGCTCGGCAACGGACACGCCAGACTGGCCGAGCTCGGCCAGCCACCTCCCCCCGCCGCCGATGCCGATCGCCCGGAGGCCGCCGAAGGCACTGGCCAGCTCGGCGAGGCCGGCCGGCCGGCGCAGCCGCAGGCTGCCGCCCTCCGACACCGCGATGTGCTCCCCGTCCGGCGACCACGCCACCGCAGTGACCCGCGGCCGGCTGTTCGCGCTGTACGGCGGCACGCGGATCGACGCGGCCGCCTCGAACAGGCCGCCGGCGCGCCGGTAGACGGCGAGGCCGCCCGCCTGGTCGCCGGCGACGAACTGGTCCCCGTCGGGCGAGAACGCCGCCCCGTTGACCCGGTCCCGATGCGCGCCGACCACCTGTCCCGGCACCACGCTCACGCTCACGTGGACATCATGGCGGCTAGCGCCTGAACGAGTCCTCGCAGTCCAGCAATCACAGCGGAACGGGGCGGTGCGCGATGATCCCGTAGTCGTCGCCCGCCGCGCTGACCAGCAGGCCGAGCGCGGCGGTGACGGCCTCCTGGTCGGCGGGGGCGAGGCGCGCCATGATCCGTGCCAGCTCGCGCTGCCGCCAGGCGCCGGCCGCTGCCACCAGTTCCCGGCCGCTGGCGGTCAGCGTGAGGGTGACCACGCCGCGGTGCCGGGGGTCAGTGCCGCGGGCCGCGTGCCCGGCGGCGACCATCCGGTCGGCCAGCCGGGTGACGGTGGACGGGTCGAGGCCGAGTGCCCGGGCGGCCTGCCCGGAGGGCACGGGCCCCAGGTCGGCGAGTATCGCCAGCAGCCGGAACTGCGGCAGCGTCACCGCGGCGCCCAGGGAGTCCAGGCTCCGCAGCGCTATGCCGGCCAGCACCCGGGTCGCGGCCTGCAGCACATCCGAGGTCCCGGGCGCGAGGCCCGGACCGTCCTCATCCGAAGTCGGGAACATTATCAGCGAGCCTTCCGCCTTGCGTTCTCCCCGCCTGCGCAGGCGGGGCACCCAATGACTTGTATGATACAACTATTGCATGATGCAAGCATTGGTGAGGCGGTCGCGGGCCTTCTCGCCTGCCGCGCGCCTGGACGCGACCGTGCGCCCCCCGTTCCCGCCCGTGCTGACGCGGAGGGGCGGTCATGACCGCGGCTGAAGCTTCACGCCGGTCTTTGGCGCGCGCCGGGGCGTGGCTGCGGGCCGGGCGGAGCGGCATGTTCCTCCTGGCGCTGCTGGTGGGAGCCGGCGCGGGGCTGGGCGCGGTGGTGTTCCGGTACCTGGTTGGCTTCTTCACCTGGCTGGCGACCGGGCACAGCGAGTTCGGGCAGGCCGGGTACACGGGCAGCAGCCACCTGCCGTGGCTGGGCCTGGGGTTCTTCGTGGTCATCCCGGCGGTCGGCGGGCTGCTCTACGGGCCGCTGATCTACAACTGGGCGCGCGAGGCCCGCGGGCACGGCGTGCCTGAGGTAATGGTCGCGGTCGCCGACAACGGCGGCCGGATCCGCTGGCAGGTCGCCGTGGTCAAGTCCCTCGCCTCCGCGCTCACGATCGGGTCCGGCGGCTCGGTGGGCCGCGAGGGGCCGATTGTCCAGATCGGCTCCGCCTTGGCCTCCAGCGTCGGCCATTGGGTCAGGATGCCGGAGAACCGGCTACGGATCATGGTGGCCTGCGGAGCGGCAGGCGGCATCTCAGCGACGTTCAACGCGCCGCTCACCGGGGTGTTCTTCGGCGTGGAGATCATCTTGCGCGAGTTCGCGGTCGATGCCCTGTTCACCGTCATGCTGTCGGCGATGGTCGCCGACGCCGTCGCGATCCCGTTCCTCGGCGACAAGCCGTTCCTTTCCGGCTTCCCGGCGGGGATCACTCTCGGGTCCCCCCGCAACTACCTGCTGGTGGCCGTGCTCGCGGTGATCGCCGCGCTCATGGGGCTGGCGTTCAAGGGCGCGCTGTACAAGGTCGAGGACTGGTGCGACGCGCTGTGGAAGGGGCGCCCAGAATGGGCCCGGCCCGTCATCCTCGGCCCCGCGTTCGGCCTGCTGCTGCTCGCGCTCCCGCAGATGTACGGCGTTGGCTACCCGGTCATGTTCAAGGCCACCGCCGGCGGCTACGCCATCTGGTTCCTGGTCGTGCTCGCCTTCGGGAAGATCCTCGCGACCAGCATGACGATGGGCATCGGCGGATCGGGCGGCATCTTCGCCCCGTCGCTGTTCATCGGCGTCACCTCGGGGATGGCCTACGGCGACATCGCCGGCCACCTGTTCGGCGCCAGCGCCGGGCCGCCTGCCCTGTACGCGGTGGCCGCGATGGGCGCGGTGTTCACCTCCGCTGCCCGCGCCCCGCTGACCTCGCTGGCCAGCGTGGTCGAGATGACCGGCGACTTCTCCCTCACCCTGCCGGTCATGCTCGCGATCGCGATCGCCACCACCGTCTCCCGCGCACTCAGCTACGGCACCATCTACACCACCAAGCTGCTGCGCCGCGGCACCGACATCGACCAGGCCGCCCCCTGGCGCGCCATGGCGGACCTGAAGGTCACCGACATCATGCGCCCGTTCACTCCCGAGCTCCCGGTCCCGCCGGGTAGCACCGCCCCCGCAGCACGCGACGGGTCACCGGCGGGCAACGGCCACGCGCCAGGGGCGGCTGCCATCGCGGGACCAGTCACTGGCCGGCACGACGCGCAGGCCCTGTTCGCCTCGGAGTCCTTCGGCCAGGCGCTGCGCCAACTCGAGGTCTACGGCCGCGACGGGCTGCCCGTGCTGTCCCCCGACGGGCGCCATGTCCGAGGCTGGGTCACCAGCGCCAGCCTGCTGCGGGCCCTCGCCCGTAGGATCTCCGGCGCCCACGGCGAGGCCGTGCGGGCCCAGGCCGACGCCGGCCAGGATCACCCTGATGCCCGGGACATGCTCGCCCACCCGCCCGTCCCGCTGCCCGGCTACCAGGTCATCGAGATCACCATCACCAGCGACTCTCCCGCCGCCGGGCGAAAGCTAGCCGACGTCTCCTGGCCGCCGGCCAGCACCCCCGTCTCACTGCTCCGCGGCCGGCAACTCCACGCGCCCCACCCGGGCAGCGACCTCGCCCCCGGCGACCGCCTCAGCCTGCTGATCCCCGTGCCGACGAATCCAGCGCCCCCGCAGGCGGACGGTACCAGCGCCCGCCCGCCTGCCTAGGGGGGCCTGCCCGACGCAGTCACCGAAGACCCTGTGAGCGAGCTCGCGAGCGAGTCAGCAAGCACAGTGCTCCCGCGAATGCGGCCGACGAGCGCCAGCGAGGAGGCCTCATGAGTGAGCTTCGCGGGCTCCCAGGTAAGACGGCCGACCGGAGCGACGCATACCAGGCAGGCGGTTCAGTCCTGGACCGCCTGGTGACCGCAAAGGAGAATCGTCGTGCCCCTGCTCAATCCCGGTGACCCGTTTCCGCGGCTGACGATGAAGGTACCCGGCGGCGAGACGCTGACCGTCCCGGAGGCGCTCGCCGGCGACTTCGCGGTCGTGCTGTTCTACCGGGGCTCCTGGTGCCCGTACTGCAACGCGCAACTGCGGGCCTTCCAGCGAGCCAGCGAGGCGCTCGCCGGCCTGGGCGTCCGCGTCGCCGCCCTGTCGGTGGACGACGAGGCGACCACGACGGAACTGATCGCGAAGCACGGGCTGACCTACCCGGTTGGCTACGGCGCCGATGCGCCCGCCGTCGCCGCGCTCACCGGCGCCTTCGTCAACCCGGGCCCTGTTTACCTGCAGTCCACCGGGTTCGTGCTCGACCCTGCGGGGAGCGTCGTGGTCAGCGTGTACTCCAGCGGCGCCATTGGGCGGCTCGTCCCCGACGACGTCGCCGGCCTGGTGCGCTACCTGCGCGACCACTCCCCGGCAGCCGGCTGACCCCCGCGACCCGGCGGCTATCGAGCCGTTTGCGGAAGCTGGCCCGCTGACGCTGCCGGGGTGCCGGGGTGCCGGGGCCTTGCTGCCTCAGGGCGCCGAGGCGCGTACGAGGAGGCGCGCCGGAAGGATGAGCGGGCCGGGCTGCTCGCCGGCCATCAGGGCGATGAGCACCTTCGCCATCTCCTGGCCCAGTGCCTGGACCGGCTGGTGGCCGGTGGTCAGCGCGGGGTCAGTGCCCTTAGCGGCCGGCGCGGGGTGAGTGATACCTGATTCCGTGGCGGAGCTCGACGGCGCCAAGGAGCAGGAGAGCCAGCACGATAAGGGCACTGCCCACTGCGCCGACGAATCTGTCCAGCCTTACCGGGTCGACGAACCTGGTACCGAGGCCATAGGCCGTCAACCCGGTAAGGCCGCCGGCGGTGTTGGTAATGACGTCGGTGATGCCTGAGGCGCCGATGGCGAGGGCGTACTGAACGATCTCTGCCGTCAGGCTGACGGCGAGAACGACGAGAAGCGAGCGCCGAAGGCCGAGTTGCCGGAAGTTCAGGGCCAGCAGCAGCCCGAACGGGATGAAGGCGACAACGTTGGCGACGATCTCTTCCGAGCTTCCGGAGGCGCCCCCGAACGGGACCAGGTTGACGCTCCTGTTGCCGTAGTGCAGCGCCGAGACGACCTGAACTGAGAACTTGAACAGGATCAGCCGGCCTCGGCGCCGACGACGACCTCACCAAGCCGTTCGAGCTGCGAAAAGGGCAGCCCCGAGCCTCGGGCGCCGTCAGCCGGCCGCGAGGTCGCGCAGTTCGGCCAGGGCGTCCCGGGCCACCTGCTGGAACGGGGCGCGGCCGGGGTCGGTGACCCACTGCTCGAAGGCGACGTGCATGACGGTGACGCCCGTGTGAGCCGCGAGGGCCGCGGCGGCGCCGCCCACTCCGCGGGCGCGCAGCGCCCCGGCCATGGCGGTGGCGAGCGACGTGGCCTTGATCAGCTCCCGCTCCCGCAGCTCGGGGCTGGCGGCAATGATCTTGTGGCGCGGCCCGGCGAACTCGCGGGCCTCCTCGAAGCGGACGGCGGCGGCGTCCAGCGCCGCGCCGATCAGGCCGAGGGGCGAGGCGGACGCGGGGGCGGCCTCGATGGCGGCCACCATCATCTGCTCCAGCCGCTCCGAGCCCCAGAACAGCACCTCGCGCTTGTCCGCGAAGTAGCGGAAGAACGTCCGCTTGGTCAGCCCGGCCCGCTCCGCGATCTCGGCGACGGTCGTCTCCTCATAGCCGCGCTCGCCGTAGAGGGCCAGGGCCGCCTCCTGCAGCCGCGCCCGCGCGTCCGGCTGCCACCTGCTCATGCCGCCAGCCTAGCCGATGTCACCAGGTGTCATGACTGTGCTAGGGTGATGGCACCAGGTGACATCACTCTCAGGAGGTTTCTCATGCGTGTCTTCGTGACTGGCGCGTCCGGGCACATCGGCTCGGCCGTCGTGCCCGAGCTCCTCGGGGCCGGGCACCAGGTCGTCGGGCTGGCCCGCTCGGACGCCTCGGCGGCGGCGCTCGCGGCGGCCGGGGCCCAGGCGTGGCCCGGCGACCTTGACGACCTCGACGGGCTACGCCGGGCCGCCGGGGCCGCCGACGGCGTCATCCACCTCGCCTTCAAGCACGACGAGATGGCGGTGGGGAACTTCCCGGCCGCCGTCGCCGCTGACCTGGCCGCCATCGGGGCGCTGGGATCGGCGCTGGAAGGGACGGGCAAGCCGCTCGTCACCTCCTCGGGCACGCTGATGCTGGCCTTCGCGGGCATCAGCGGGCGCCCCGGCACCGAGGCTGACTTCGCGGCCGAGGGCAACCGGGTCGACGCGGAGAACTACGTGATCGGGCTGGCCGCCAGCGGCGTGCGGTCATCCATCGTCCGGCTGCCCCCGATCGTGCACAGCTCGCTGGACCACCATGGCTTCGCGCACATCCTCATCGGCATCGCCCGCCAGGCCGGAGTGTCGGCCTACGTGGGGGACGGGGCCAACCGGTGGCCCTCGGTGCACACGCTCGACGCGGCCCGGGCGTACCGGCTGGCCCTGGAGGACGCCCCGGCCGGGACCCGGGTCCACGCGGTGGCGGACGAGGGCATCGCCTTCCGCGACATCGCGGCCGCGATCGGGCGCGGGGCGGGCGTGCCCACCGCCAGCATCTCCGCCGCCCAGGCAGCCGAGCAGTTCTCCTTCCTCGGCGGCTTCGTGGGGGTGGACAACCCGACCTCCAGCGCGGCCACCCGCACGCTGCTCGGCTGGGAGCCGGCCCACCCGGGCCTCATCGAGGACCTTGAGCACGGGCACTACTTCCAGCCAGGCTAGGAACTAGAAGAAGCGCTGGCAGCGCTCCCCCGCCCACGCAAGGGAGGCAGCCGGAATGGCGCTCAGGGATGAAATAATCACCGCCGCCGATCTACCCGAAAGGCTCGCGGCATTGCCCGGATGGCAAGGGGACACCACCGGCATTAGCAAGGATTATCCCATCGGCTGGGACAGTGCCGTCCAGATGGCTGCCGCCGCCGGTCCCCTCGCGGTGGAACTGGAGCACCGCCCAGACATGGACATCCGCTGGACGGGGCTACGGGTGTTCCTGACCACGCACACGGCGGGAGATGTCGTCACCGAACTCGACCTAGTAACGGCAGCAAGACTTGACACGCTAGCGGCGTCCTTCGCTTGATCACCAAGCGCGCAGGATCCGTCCGCTGACGGCATGCCTCCATATCGCGGCCTGATCCTAGGCTTCGGCGTCGTCACAACCGACTTCTACGGTGCCTTGTCCGCATTCAGCGTCCGAGCCGGTCTCGACCCTGAAGCATTCGTCCACGCTCTGCGCGAGACCGACGAGGGGCGGGACGCCCTAGCGGCGGTCGAGCCCGGCCAGATGGCCCAACGGGACTTCGAACGCACCATGGGACGACTCCTCGGGCTGGACGACGACGGCCTTCTCGCTCACGCCCTAGCGGACCTGCACACGAGGCCGGAAGTCGTCGCCCTAGTCCGCCAAGCACGAGGGGACGGCGTCCGGACGGCGGCGCGTTCTAACTCACGGGGAACTGATGCCGCCCCATCGGCGCGCGAGCAGACTTAAATGATCTGCGATATAGAGGCAGCATACTCTTTGGAAGCCTTACGAAGATTTCCTATGAACTTCTCAATATCGTATTCATAGTACCCTTTTCTCCGGTGCTTCTTGAAGCGTATTGGGGTCGTCGCGAGGTAGGCTTGCAGCTCGGCCATGTCCCTGATCGCCAGCACCCGTACGCCACTCAGGAATTTATCTACCTGGGACGAGTCAAGGCCATTGGAGTAGATATCGTCAGACGGGCGCAGCGTCGGGTTCAGCGAGGCCAGGAACTCCGCCCGCGCCGCCACCTTGCGGATGTCGCCGGATTCACCCTGTAGGCTCGCCTGCTCGCCGCTGCCCGCGTAATGGTAGTGAATCGCCAGATCATTGCCCGCGATATAGCCATCGCGGCCTATGCGCGCGTTCTGGTTACCTTGCCGCTTGCTCGCATCGCCACCGGCGGTCATGTCCCCTGCCTTCAGTCCGGCGCCCAACCCCGAGGAATAGGCCACTAGCATACGCGGGCGGCCTGCGCGGCATCGCGGTTGGAGCTGGGATCTTGGCCCAGAGGTCCGGAAAAAGATTGGGTGACCTGACGAAATCGCAGGTCACCCGCCTTGCCTGATGGGGTGAGTGACGGGACTTGAACCCGCGACACCCAGGACCACAACCTGGTGCTCTGCCAACTGAGCTACACCCACCATCGCTGCCGTACCGCTCGTGACCGGGCGGGCCGTGACAGCAGAACGCGCGCTACCCGGGGGCATCGCGCGACTGGGTCCAGTATAGCCAGCCGCCGGGGTTGTTCGCGCGCTAGTGCGCCTGGGGGGCGTTCGCGTAGCGGGCCGCGATCCCGCGGGCCGTGTGCGAGTCGGGGCCGGGCTGGGGGACGAAGACCGCCTCGCGGTAGTAGCGCATCTCCTGGACGCTCTCGGTGATGTCGGCCAGGGCGCGGTGGCCGCCGTGCTTGGACGGGGAGGCGAAGTAGGCCCGGGGGTACCAGCGGCGGGCCAGCTCCTTGACCGACGATACGTCGATCATCCGGTAGTGCAGGTAGTTGTCGAGCTCGGGCATGTCGCGGGCGATGAACCAGCGGTCGGTCGCGATCGAGTTCCCGCACAGCGGGACCTTGCGCGGCTCGGGCACGTGGCTCTTGACGTAGTCGAGCACCCGCTCGGTCGCCTCGCCGAGGGAGACTCCCCCGGCCAGGTCGTTCAGCAGCCCGGAGGTGGTGTGCATCGTGCGCACCACGTCCTTCATCTGGTCGAGCGCCTCGGCCGGCGGCTTGATGATGACGTCTATCCCGGCGTCCAGCTGAGTCAGCTCAGCGTCCGTCACCAGGCAGGCTACCTCGATCAGCGCGTCGTGCTCGATGTCGAGCCCGGTCATCTCACAGTCAATCCATACCAGCCGGTCGTTCATTCCATCAAGGTTACGGCTTCTTGCCAAATCTAGTACCACCCGGCCATCAGGAAAACTCTGTCACTGAACGATTACACTCTGCACTCGCGGGGAAGACGGTCCCAGAGTCACTGCTGGGGCACTGGAGCACTAGGGGGAAACCGTGACCAGTTCGGTCATGATGGACGATGGCAGCGAGAACATGATCACCGATCACCTGCGCGACGATCACCGCAAGGGGACGCGCGGGCTGAGCGATGACTACCTGGCGGGCCTGCACCACACGCTGCACGAGCCGGGCCGCTCGCCGGAGGCGGGACACGGGCACCCGGGCGGGTCCGCCGGGGAGGGCCAGCCGGGGCAGTAAGGGCGCCGGGCACAGGGGCCGGGGCCGCCGTTGGCGCCCCGGCCCTTACGCGCTGGTGACGTTTCATCAAGGCCGCGGGTACTGCCCGAAAACATATACACTCTGGGCGTACCTCACCCGGCGCGGTCGGTACGAACCTCACACACGATCGCTCGTTCCCCTAGGGGTCAAGCTAGTGAGAGGGAGTGCCCGATGAGTGATGACTGGCGCGGCCGCAACCCGAATGGCCGCCAGGCGCCCGACCCGTCCGGCCAGCCGACCCGCGATTACCGGGTGCCACCGGCTGGCAGCGGGGCGCCGCGCGGTGGCCGGGGTGGCTGGCCCACGCAGCCCCCGGACCGGCCTGGGGCCGGGCGCAGCGGCCAGGGCGCGGGCGGCTCCGGGTACGGCGGCTCGGGCTCGGGCCGCGGGTACTCCGGCCCCGGATCTTACGACGAGACCCAGGCCGTGCGCGGCTACGG
>DATBEM010000184.1:0-11263 GCA_036276115.1 Trebonia sp. | reverse complement strand
CCAGCGCCGCGGCCTGGTCGTCCTCGTCCCGGCCGGGGCCGGCGGGCCAGCCGCTCTCGCAGACGCGGATCGGGACGGCGGACGCGATTCCGGCCGCCTCCAGCTGGGAACGGTAGGCGGCGAGCATGGCGACCGCCTCGCGGGCGAGCGGCGGGCGGGACAACGCGGGGCCCGAAGTCCCCGGGGTACACCGTCAGGCCCGCGAACTCGACAGCGGAGGCAAAGCGGGGGTCCAGGCGCGCCCAGAGCTCCCCGGCGCCCGGCCCGGCCTCGCTGCCGGCGGTGAAGCCGAGGGCAGCGGCCGCGCCGGCCGCGTGCCTGGCCCGGGCCGCCGCGACCAGGCCCTCCGCCAGCGCTAGCGGCGCATTAGGGTAGGCGCCGTCGGGCACGACCGGGATCGCGGTCAGGTTGGCCTCGTTCGTCACGCTGATCGAGCCGACCTGCGACCCGTGCCGGGCGACCACGCGCTCCGCGAACGAGCACCAGCGGCTGACGTCGCCGCCCGGGTCGTGGTAGCTGAGGCACAGGTCGACCAGCGGGCCGATCTGCGCGAACTGGGCCACCTGGGCGAGCGCCGCCTCGGCGTCGCCGCTGTAGGAGACGTACAGCCGCACCAGCAGCGGCGGCCCGTCGCCGGCCAGGTCCGCCAGCGCCGCCCCGATCTGCCCGAAGTCGTCCGGCGGTCCCTGTGCTACCCCGCCCGGGCCGCCCGCTATCCCCAGCGGGTACACCCCGAAGACCAGTCGCCCCGATTCACCCTCTCACTCTAGGGCAGCCGGGAGGAACTGGCTGGACAGACCGCCGCCGATCGGTTATTCTCATCTTGAGTTGATCTCAACTAGAGAAGTTCTCGGATAGAGAAGGACGAGCGGGATGATGACGGACGCGGCCTGGGGCCAGGACGAGGCGGACTTCCTGGCCCGGTACGACCCGCGGGCCTACCCGCCGGTCGCGGTCACGGTGGACGTGGTGGCGCTGACGGTCCGCGACGCCGAGCTCCAGGTGCTGCTGGTCCGCCGGGCCGAGCCGCCGTTCGCCGGGCGGTGGGCGCTGCCGGGCGGGTTCGTCCGCTCGCAGTCGGCCGACGGGGCCGAGTCCGACGAGGACCTGGCGGAAGCAGCCATCCGCGAGCTCACCGAGGAGGCGGGCACGCGGCTGCGGACGGCCCACCTGGAGCAGCTCGGCAGCTACGGGACGCCCGGCCGCGACCCCCGCATGCGGGTGATCTCGGTCGCCTACCTCGCCTTCGCCCCGGAGATGCCCGAGCCCAGCGCCGGCAGCGACGCGGCCGAGGCGCAGTGGATCCCGGTCGCGAGCCTCGGGCTGGGCGAGCGGGGCCAGCAGCGCCCCGGCACCTCGCGCAAGCTCGCCTTCGACCATGCGAGGATCCTGGCCGACGGCCTGGACCGGGCGCGGGCGAAGCTGGAGTACACGCCGCTGGCGACCGCGTTCGTGACCGAGCCGTTCACGGTCTCGGAGCTGCGCGAGGTCTACGAGACCGTCTGGGGCGAGAAGCTGCACGCCGGCAACTTCCACCGCAAGGTCTTGTCGGTGCCCGGCTTCGTGGAGTCGACCGGCGAGACGACCCAGGCCGGCGGCCCCCGGGGCGGGCCCCGCGCCCGGCTCTACCGGCGGGGGGACGCCCGCCTGCTCCACCCCGCGCTGCTCCGCCCCGGCCAGGAAGAGGAGGTGCGCTGATGCGGGCGGGAGCGGCCATGAGCCGGGCCGGGGCAATCGCCCTCATCGAGGCCGCGACCAGCCCGGGCGCCCTGTTCGGCGACCCGGACGTTACCCCCGCCAACATTTCCTTTCACGGGTCCTCCCCTGGCAGCAACGACGGTGACGCGGCGGCGGAGCGGCACCGGCAAGCCCACGAGGCCTACCGGCGCCTCGCCCGCCTGGTCCACCCGGATGCCACCAGCAACGCTCCCGGCAACGCGACCGACGGCGCGGTTGGTAAGGGGGCCGCCGTCGCGACCGGCGGTACGCCAGGCAGCGCGACCGACGACGCGGCTGGCAGCGCGACGGGCAAGCCGGCCGCCGCCGCGACGAGCAACGCGGCCGGGAGGGCAGCCGACGGCGCGGCTGACGCCGCGACCGGGAAGGGGGCCGTCACCGCGACCGGCACCATGACCAGCAATGCGACCAGCAACGCGACCAGCAACGCGGCCGGAAAGGCGGCCGACGGTGCGACCAGCAACGCGACCGGGAGAGCAGCCGGCAACGACGACGGCCAGCGCGCGGCGGCAGCGTTCGCGAAGCTGGCGGAGCTGTGGCGGCGCTATCGCGACGGTGGCCCCGGCAACGGCCCGGGCGACGGGCCCCGGGTGCAGGCGTACGGCGACATCGCCAACCTCGTCGCCGTCGCGGGCTCGCCGGGGCAGCCGGCCCTGCTCAAGCTGGCCCGGAACCCGGCCGACAACGACCTCATCACCCGCGAGTCGGCCGCCCTGCGCTGGCTGGCCGATCGCGGCGACCCCGCGTTCGCGCAGTACGTCCCGGACTTCCTGCGCGGCAGCGCCCACGCCGACCCAGCCACCGGCATCCGGCGGCGCGGGAACGTGCTCGCCAGCCTGGCACCGGAGTTCGTGGACCTGAGCGTCGTCCGCGGCCGGTTCCCCGCTGGCCTCGACCCGCGCGACGTCGCCTGGATCTGGCGCCGGGTCCTCGTCGCGATCGGCTTCGCCCACGGCGCCGGCCTCGTCCACGGCGCGGTCGTGCTGCCGCACATCATGATCTGGCCCGCCGAGCACGGGCTGGTCCTGGTCGACTGGTGCTACTCGTGCGGCGGCCCGAACCCGGGCACGCTGCCCGCCCTGGTCACCCGGTACCGCGACTGGTACCCGCCCGAGATCGGGCCAGGCTACGTGGCCACGCCCGACCTGGACATCTACCTCGCGACCAAGTCGATGGTCGCCCTGATCCGCCCGCCGCTGCCGGCCCCGCTGGCCGCGTTCGCGGCTGGCTGCACGCTCGCCAGCCCCGCCCGCCGCCCCCGCCACGCGTGGGAGCTGCTGCGCGAGCTCGACGAGCTCATCGAGCGGCTGTGGGGGCCGCGCACGTTCCGGCCCTTTCCCGCCATGGCAGCCCCGACAGCGGCCACGGCGGGCAACTTACCGAAGATAACAGCAAGAAGGAGTGAGCTAGGCATGGGAAGCGGAATCTGGTCGACCAACGTCTACGACGCGGCCAAGAAGATGCGCGGCGGCGCGAGCGCGTTCGGCTACAGCGACTCGGGGGCGCGCGCGGTCCACCCCGGGCTCGACCCGAAGGGGATCACCCGCGAGAGCCGCGACAGCGACGAGCACCCGGACTCCCTCGCGATCGCGGTCCTGTTCGACGTCACCGGCTCGATGGGCGGCGTCCCCCGCGTCCTGCAGGAGAAGCTGCCGCAGCTGCTGGGGCTGCTGCTGCGCAAGGGGTACGTCCGGGACCCGCAGATCCTGTTCGGGGCGATCGGGGACGCGACCTGCGACCGGGCGCCGCTGCAGGTCGGCCAGTTCGAGTCCGACAACCGCATGGACGGTGACCTGGAGCGGATCCTGCTGGAGGGCGGCGGCGGCGGCCAGAAGTCGGAATCCTACGAGCTGGCGATGTACTTCATGGCCCGGCACACCATCACCGACTGCTTCGGCAAGCGCGGCAAGCGCGGCTACCTGTTCGTCATCGGCGACGAGCTGGCCTACAACCGGGTCAAGCCGCGCGAGGTGGCGAGCGTCGTCGGGGACACGCTGCGCGAGCCAGTCAGCCTCACCGCCATGGCGGCCGAGCTCACCCGGCGCTGGGATACCTACTACATCCTGCCCGAGGGCAGCTACTACCAGGGCGACGACGAGGTGCTGTCGTTCTGGCGCACGCTGCTCGGCCAGAACGTCATCGAGCTGTCGGACCTCGACGCGGCCTGCGAGACGATCGCGCTGACGATCGGCCTCGGTGAGGACACCGTCGACCTCGACACCGGCCTGGCCGACCTGGCCGAGGTCGGCTCGGACGCCGCCCCGGTCGTGTCGCGGGCGCTGGCGGTCATCGGCGACCGCGGCCGCGACGCGACCGCCGAGACGCTCCCGGCCATCGGGGACGACCTTGACCGCCCGAGCGGGATCACCCGCCTCTAGGAGCAAGGACGCAAGAAAATGAGCGCACGCCACGTCATGGTCGCCGACCTCGGCTACGGGGACGCCGGGAAGGGCGGGATCGTGGACTGGCTCTGCTCGCCCCCCGGGCCGCTCGCCACCCGCGCGGCGGCCCGGGGGGCGGGCAGCGCGAACCGGAGCAGCGCCGGGCCGGTGCACACCGTCGTCCGCTACAACGGCGGGGCGCAGGCCGCCCACAACGTCGTCACCCCCGACGGCCGCTGGCACACGTTCGCCCAGTTCGGCTCGGGCTCGTTCACGGCCGGGACCCGGACGTTCCTGTCCCGGTTCATGCTGGTGGACCCGCTGGCGATGATCGCCGAGGCCGAGCACCTGGCGTCGCAAGGGGTGGACCGCCCCTTGAATGAAATCGAAATCGATGAGCGTGCCCTCCTCACCACGCCGTACCACCAGGCCGCCAACCAGGCCCGCGAGCGGGCCCGGGGGGACGGCCGGCACGGGTCGTGCGGGATGGGGGTCGGGGAGACGGCGGCCTACGCGCTGCGCTGCCCGGGCGACGCCCCGCGGGCGGGGGACGCACAGGGGCCGGCGGCGGCCCTGGAGCGGGCGCTGGCGGCGGTGCGCGACTACGCGGTCGACGACGCCGGGGCCGACCCGGCCCGGCTCCCGCCGCCCGCGGTGGTGGCCGACGCCTACCAGGCGTGGGCGCAGCGGATCACGATCACCGGCGAGGGTCACCTGGCGCGGCTGCTGCGGCGCCCGGGCAGCGTGGTGTTCGAGGGAGCGCAAGGGGTGCTGCTCGATGAGTGGCGCGGCTTTCACCCGTACACCACCTGGTCGACCACGACGTTCGGCAATGCCGAGGAACTACTGGCGGAGGCGGGCCAGCCGGGGACGGCCCTGCGCCTGGGGGTGACTCGCGCCTACCAGGTCCGGCACGGCCCCGGCCCGCTGGTGACGGAGGACCCGACGCTGGAGCTGGCCGAGCCGCACAACCGCACGGGCCGCTGGCAGGGGCCGGTCCGCGCGGGGCACCTGGATGCGGTGACCTTGCGCTACGCG
Source organism: Trebonia sp. (assembly GCA_036276115.1). Lineage (GTDB taxonomy): Bacteria > Actinomycetota > Actinomycetes > Streptosporangiales > Streptosporangiaceae > Trebonia. The sequence goes on along the minus strand of DATBEM010000184.1, from coordinate 6,107 downwards.
GTCGAGGCGTGCGGCGGGGTCGACGCGGTCGCGCTCACCCACCTCGACACCGCCCGCCAGCACCGCGGCGAGCTGCGGGTCGCCCGGGCCTACGCGATCGGGGAGCGGGGCCGGGCCGGCCGGCTCCCGCTCGGCCCGCCCCGCGACCTGGCCTACCAAGAGCGGCTGACCCAGATGCTGCTGGCGGCCCGGCCCGTCTACGACGCCCCCCGCCCGGCCAGCGACGACGACTGGGCGCAGGTGGTCGCCCGCGCCGCCGGGGCCCCGGTCACGATCCGCTCCCACGGCCCGTCCGCGACGGCCAAGTCCAGCTCGTTCCGCCCGTCGCCGGCCACGGCGCCGTTGTAAGGAACAGGGCCGCCGTAGGACCAGGCCGCTGTGGGACCAGGGCCGCCGCCGGCCGCAGCGCCGTTGTAGGACCGGCGCCGTTGTAGGACCGGCGCCGTTGTAGGACCAGGCCGCTGTGGGACCAGGGCCGCTGTAGGGTCGGGGTATGCCAGACAAGGTCCTCTACACCGCGGAGGCGGTGTCCAGCGGCGATGGCCGCAATGGCCACGTGGTCACGTCGGACGGCAAGCTCGACCTCGACCTGGCCCTCCCGCCGGAGATGGGCGGCACCGGGGCCGGGACCAACCCCGAGCAGCTGTTCGCGGCCGGGTACGCGGGCTGCTTCCACAGCGCCCTGCGGGTCGTCGCCGGCCGCCGCCACGTGCCGCTAGGCGACTCGACCGTCACCGCGCAGGTGTCGATCGGGCCGGAGGGGGCCGCGTTCGGCCTGGCGGTCACGCTGGTCGTCCACGTCCCGGGCATGGAGCGGGACAAGGTCCGCGAGTTCGCCGAGGAAGCCCACGAGACCTGCCCGTACTCGCGGGCCACCCGCGGCAACATCAGCGTCGAGCTGCGCGTCCTGTAGCGGCCGGCCCGGAGGAGCCCTCATGAGCGACACGCCCATCGACATCGTGGCCATCGAGGCCGAGCGCGCCCGGCTGCAGGAGCGGTACATCACCCCCGGCCGCTCGGCGACGACCGCCCGCGGCATCCACCACGCCGCCTTCATCTGCTCGGACGTGGAGCAGACGATCAAGTTCTACCAGGGGCTGCTGGAGTTCCCGCTGACCGAGATCTTCGGGAACCGGGACTACCGCGGGTCCAGCCACTTCTTCTTCGACGTCGGCCAGGGGAACCTGCTCGCGTTCTTCGACTTCCCCGGCCTCGACCTCGGCCCGTACCAGGAGACCCTGGGCAACCTGAACCACATCGCGATCTCCGTGACCCCGGAGAAGTGGGAGTACCTGCGGGGCAAGCTCGACGCGGCCGGCGTCGAGTACCACACGGCCAGCCGGACCTCGATCTACTTCAAGGACCCGGACGGGACCCGCCTGGAACTGCTGGCCGACCCGCTCGGCGAGATGTACGGGACGAAGGTCCTGTAACTCACCCCTCCTGGCGGCGCACCGTCGCCCGGCCGAGCAGCGCCCACCCGGCGAAGCCGATCACCAGCGCCACGATCACCCCGAGGTTGGCGTACTCCCAGGCCCCGCCCTTGCCGCCGAGCCCGAAGGGCCCGAGCAGGTAGCCCTGCCAGGACAGCCACGACGCGTAAGCATTGGTCACCAGTCCCCAGCCGACGACGGTGCCGACGATCATGAGCGCGACCGGGACGGCACGGACCCGGCCATAGGCCCCGGCGGAGGTGAACAGCTCCGCGTCCTTGTACGGCCCGCGCCGCAGGAGGATGTCGGCCAGCATGACGCCGCACCAGGCCGAGATCGGCACCCCGAGCGTGATGAGGAACCCCTCGAACGGGCCGAAGAAGTCCGACGAGAAGAACACCATGTAGACCGAGCCGGCGATCATGAGGGCGCCGTCGATGAGGGCGGCGCTCCAGCGCGGGATGCGGATCCCGGCCGCGAGCATCGTCAGCCCGGACGAGTAGATGTCCAGCACCGCCCCGCCGACCAGGCCGAGGACGGCCACGATGACGAACGGGACCAGGTACCAGGTCGGCAAGATCGTGGACAGCGCGCCGATCGGGTCGGTGTTGATCGCGGTCAGCAGCTTGCCCGAGGAGCCCGCCAGCAGCAGCCCGAAGCCGAGCAGGAAGACCGGCGCGATCGAGGACCCGAACGTGGTCCAGAACACCACCCCGGTCCCCGGCGAGCGGCGCGGCAGGTAGCGCGAGTAGTCGGCCCCGGTGTTGACCCAGCCGAGGCCGAAGCCGGTCGCGACCAGGACGATCGCCCCGATGAAGGCCTGAGCCGAGCCGGAGTGGATCGCCGACACCGGCCCCCAGTGGATCTTGCCCGCGACGAGGATGAAGTAGATCACCGTCAGTATGCCGGTGATCACCGTGATGATCGCCTGCAGCCGCATGATCGTGTCGAACCCGAGGGCGGCGCTGCCGACGATGAGCGCGGTGATGAGGAGGAACGCGACGACCTTGGTGACGTTGCCGGAGGACCAGCCGAGCTGGTGGAAGACGGTCGCGGTGGCCAGCGTGGCCAGCACCGTGAGGATCGTCTCCCAGCCGACGTTCAGCACCCACGACGCGAGCGCGGGCAGCTTGTTGCCCTCCACCCCGAAGGCGGCCCGCGACAGGACCAGGGTGGGGGCCGAGCCGCGCTTGCCGGCCACCGCGATGAACCCGACGAGCAGGAACGACACGACGATCCCGATCAGCCCGGCGATCGCCGCCTGCCAGAAGGAGACGCCCCCTTCGAGCACGTACGCGCCGTAGCCGAGGCCGAGGACGGAGATGTTGGCGGCGAACCAGGGCCAGAACAGGCTGCGCGGCGTTCCCTTGCGCTCGTCCTCGCCAATGACGTTGATCCCGTTAGCCTCATAGCCAAGTGACGGTCGCGGGGATCCGGTGCCGTGCTGGGGCCCGGCAGCCCGCGGTGCCTCGGTACTCACCGGGCGGCTCCCTTCTCGGGGGTAGATACGTCGCACTAGCCTCGAAAGATACAGCTATGCCGGTAGAGCTCGCATTCCGGGCACAATTACGCAAGGAGGTGGCGGTGGGGGACAAGCGAGCCCGTGGTGCCCTGTACGGCCTGGCCATCGGGGACGCCCTGGGCATGCCTACGCAGTTGCTTACCCGCGTCGAGGTCATCGAACGCTGGGGGCTCGTGCTGTCTGGCTTCGAGCCGGCCCCGCCGGGCCACCCGATCGCGGACGGCATGCCCGCCGGCGCCGTGACCGACGATACCGAGCAGGCCGTCCTCCTCGCCCGCGCGCTGGTGGCCGGCCGGGGCGAGGTCGATCCGCACGCGTGGGCGTCGGCCCTGGCCGGCTGGGAGCGCGACATGGCCGCCCGCGGGTCGCTCGACCTCCTGGGACCGTCCACCAGGCGGGCGGTGGCGGCGATCCTCGACGGGGTGCCGCCGTCGGAGGCCGGGCTGCACGGCGACACGAACGGGGCGGCGATGCGGATCGCCCCGGTCGGGATCGCGTTCCCGCCCGGCCCGGCCCTGCTCGCGCACGTGTGGCAGGCGAGCATGGTCACCCACAACACCCCGGTCGCGCTGTCGGGCGCGGCGGCGGTCGCGGCCGCGGTGAGCGCGGGCATCGACGGCGCCAGCGTGCCCGAGGCGATCGCGGCCGCCGTCGAGGCGGCCCGCGCGCTGGACTCCGATCCTGGCTCCCGCCTGCCCGACGGGGCCGACCCGGCCGGGCTGGGCGCGATGGCCCCGCCCGGTGCCCGCGACTCGATCGTGGCCAGCCGCATCGAGTGGGTCGTGGACGAGGTCCGCGACGCGACCGCCGAGGAGGCGGCCGACTTCATCGTGGAGTGGGCCGGCACGAGCCTGGCGACCCACGAGTCGGTCCCGGCCGCGTTCGCCGTCCTCGCCGCCGTGCCCGGCGATCCCTGGCAGGCATGCCTGCTGGCCGCCTCCCTGGGCGGGGACAGCGACACGATCGCCGCCATGGCCGGCGCGATCGCGGGCGCCTGCCACGGCGTGTCCGCCTTCCCCCCGGCCGCCGTCGCTCAGATGGACGCCAACGGCCTGGACCTGGCCTCGCTGGCCGACGCCCTCCTCGCCCTGCGGTCCCGCCCGTGAGCACCGTGGCACCGTGGCACCGTGGCGCTGGGGCGCTGGGGCGCTGGGCCGCGGCTGTTGCTCGCGGTGTGGCCGGGAGCGGGGCCTGAGTTGAGCAGCGCGGGGCGGGCGGCCCATTGACGGGCACGGGCGGGTCAGGACCGGCGGCGGGGCGGCGGCTGGTGCTCGCGGGCGAGGCGATCGCGGACGTGGCGATGCGGGTGCCCGCGCTGCCCGAGCGCGGCGGCGACATGCTCGCGACCGGGTCGGCCGTGACCGCCGGCGGGGGGTTCAACGTGATGGCCGCCGCCGCGCGGCAGGGCCTGCCGGTCCTGTACGCCGGCGGCCACGGCACCGGCCCCTGGGGCGACCTGGTGCGCGCGGCCCTGGCGGCCGAGGGCATCGAGGTCTTGCGCGCGCCCGATCCCGGCCGCGACACCGGCTTCGACGTGGCCCTGGTCGAGCCGGGCGGGGAACGGTCGTTCGTCACCCACCTGGGCGCCGAGGCGCTACCGGCGCCGGGCAGCTGGGACGCGGTCCCGCTGCGGGCCGGTGACCTGGTCTACGTCTCGGGCTACGGCCTGGCCGGGCCGGCCTCAGGCCCGGTCCTGAGCCAGTGGGCAGCGGCGCTGCCCGAGCACGTCACGCTGTACCTCGACCCCGGCCCGCTGGTGGCCGGCATCCCGCCCGCCGTCCTGCGCCCCGTCCTGGACCGCTGCGACTGGCTCAGCTGCAACCAGCGCGAGGCCCTCCTCCTGACCGCATCCCCCCTGTTCGCGGCGTCCCCGGAACCCAGCGAGACCCCGCCGCCAGGGGCAGGGCCGTCGCCGGGCGCAGAGCTGCCGTCGGATGTGGCGCCTCCGCCGGGTGCGGTGCCGCTGCCGGGGCCGCCGCCGCAGCGCCCGTCGCCAAACGCGTCGCCGGGCGCGGAGCTGCCGTCGGACGTGGCGCCGCCGGGTGCGATGCCGGCGCTGAATGCCAGGACGTCCCGGCCGCTGGACGCCGAGCCGTCCCCGGAGGCGGGGACTCCGCCGGACGGGGTGCCACCGGGCGCAGGGTCGTCAGCGGTCGACCCGGCCGCCGTCGACGCGGCCCGCCGCCTGCGCGCCGGCACCCGCCGCGCCCAGGTCATCGTCCGCGTCGGGGCGGCCGGGTGCCTGCTGGCCTTGCGGCCGGTGCCGGCGCAGCAGCCCGGCCTCGTGACATCGCTGCCCGCGCCCGCCGTGACGGCCGTGGACACCACTGGCGCGGGCGACGCGCACGCGGGCGTCTTCCTCGCGGCCCTGGCCGAAGGCCAGGACCCGGCGACCGCCGCCCGCCGCGCCAACACGGCGGCTGCCCTCGCCGTCACCCGACCCGGCCCCGCCACCAGCCCGTCCCGCTCCGACCTCGACGCCTGGCTGGCAGTCCAGGCCCGCTAGCCGCTACTGCCTGCCTGGTGCCCACCCTTATTCGCCTCGCCGTCTTCCCTTCAACCCCACCAGTCACCGAAAGCCGCAATCGGCCGGTTACTCGCTGTCTTAGCCGACGAGTTGGTTGAAAATCAGCCCGATTTCCGCCTTTTAGCAACCAACTCAACGGCTAAGTCGCAAAGTACCCACGCACTCACGCTTGGTGTTGCGACCACTGGGACTCGTGGGGCGCTAGAGGCCCGTTTGCTGGCAATCTGATAACAGCAAGAAACCATCGGCACCGCGGCGATGACGACGGAGGCGGCGGCGCCAGGGGCGGTCGCCGCTCGGGGCGGGTGACGTCAGGGGCAGCGGCGGCACCAGTGGCAGCGTCGTCCGGGGAGGCCGCCGTCGGGGCCGTCCGCCGTCCGGGGCGCTCGCGCCGTCAGGACCGGTCGCCGCCTGGGGCGGTGGCGTCAGCGGGCGGTGGCGTCAGCGGGCAGTGGGGGCAGCGGGCGGTAGCGTCAGCGGGCGGGGGCCGTCGAGGGCGGGGCTCCGGGGGCGTCAGGACCGCAGCCGTCAGGAGCGGTCGCCGCCTGGGGCGGTGGCGTCAGCGGGCGGGGGCCGTCGAGGGCGGGGCTCCGGGGGCGTCAGGACCGCAGCCGTCAGGACCGCA
>DATBEM010000183.1:0-6548 GCA_036276115.1 Trebonia sp. | reverse complement strand
CTCGATGATCGCAACGCTCGATAGACACGGTGCTCGACGGGCGCGGCGCTGAATGAAGTGCTCAGTAACGCGGCACTCAGTGAACGCGGTACTCAGCCAACGCGGCACCTACTGAACGCGGCACCCACTGAAGACTGTACTCGGCAACTATGGCGCTCGCTGTTGTGGAGAGCTACCTGACGGGGCGCCTCGGACCACTCAGATGGGTACCAGCCCGCTCCTACGATAGCCGTTAACAGCGAGCGGCGCCAGTCAATTCCCGGCCCGTTTCGCGGACGGCGGGCCGGCGGCCGTTCACGGCGCCCGCTTCGCGCCGACGAGGCCGAGGACCTGCCCTCGGCCGCTTGGGGCCTCGCCCCGTTTGTGGCCCGGGTCATCGAGGGATTCCTCCGGGGGCGGCGGGGCGGGCCGGGGGACGGGCGCGACCAGCTGGCCGGCCACCTGCCCCAGGAGCGCGGCCCGGGTGAGCTCGGCCTTGTTCCCGGCCCCGAGCTTGGAGCGGATGCGCTTCACGTACGTGTCGACGGTATGGGGGCTGATCCCGAGCCTGGTCGCGATCTGGCCGTGCGTGAGGCCGTGCGCGATCTGGCGCAGGACCTGCTCCTCGCGCTCGGACAGCTGGTGCTGGGCGAGCGGGCCTCGCTCGGAGGTGCTCGCCGGGGGCGGGGCGTCGGCCGTGCCTAGCCGCTCGCCCGCGCTGATCATCCGGATCGCCGCGACGATGCTGTCGCCCGGCTCGGTCTTGCTGATCACGCCCATCGCGCCGGCCCGCAGGTACACGTCGTCGTCGGTCGCCGCCTCGTTGTTGAGGACGAGCACCGACATGGACCTCGCCGCCTCGGTGACCGGCGTCAGGTCCCCGGCGCGGGGCAGGGCCGCCGCGTCGATGAGCGCCGCGTCCGCGAGCCACGACGGCTCCTCGTGCGGTGATGTCCGCACGGCGACGACCTTGATCCCCGCCGCCCTCAGGGTCTCGGTCAGGCCCAGGAGGAACAGCGGCGAGCGAATCAGCAAATCTGTCCGAATCATGGAACCCCACAATCCTGGCGAGCCGTCCCCATGAGATGTCCCCAGAAGCGACACCGATTCACCGTCGAACCTGGTGCCACAACCGCAACCCCCTCCCGCTGGTCAGGCGCGCGGCCAGCAGGGCCTTCCGGGGGCCGGGCAGTTGTGATGTTGCTGGGGGCATGGTCAGGTCTGAAAGTTTCTGGTTCGTTATGACCTACGGGACAACGGTAACCGGGTGATCACGATCCGACGTGGTCCCGCGTTCGGGGGACGGCCCGGCCCCGGTGGTCACCGGGTTAGCCAGCGAGGCCGCCCGGGCCGCCGACGGAGGCCGGGCGGCGCACGCCGGTGCCCGGGATCCAGCCCAGGCGGCGGGAGATGCCGAGGCTGGAGGCCACCACCGGCGCGGCGATGGCCCGCGGCGCGACCGAGCCGGAGCGGACCACGACCGACAGCGCCGCCACCACGTAGCCCTCGGCGTCCATGATCCGGGCGGCGACCGAGTCCGCGTCCGGGGTTAGCTCCTCGCGGACGGTCGCCGTCCCGGTCCGGCGGCACTCCCCGAGCTCGCGGCGCAGCCGGGCGGGGTCGGTGATGGTGCGCGGCGTGAACGGCCGCAGCCCGCGCTCGGCGAGGGCGTCGAGCAAGGCGGCGTCGCCGTGCGCGAGCAGTACCTTCCCCGCCGCCGAGCCGTGCAGGGGCAGCCGGCCGCCGACGGCCGACATGAGGCTGACGGCCCCCGGCCGCGACAGCCGCTCGACGATGACCGCCTCCTGCCCTTCCAGGACCGCGAGCTGGACGTGCTGCTGCAACGCGGTGGACAGGTCCTCCATGAAGGGCCGGGCCACCGACCGCAGCGGCTCGGTCAGCGGGGCTAGGGTGCCGAGCTGCCACAGCCGGGTCCCGACCGTCAGCACCCCGTCGGGGGCCATGTCCAGCGCCCCCGCCCGCACCAGTTCCAGGACCAGCCGGCGGACCGTGGCCGGGGGGAGGCCGGTCTGCCGCGACAGGCTCGCCATCGTGAAGCGGGCGTGCCCCGGCCGGAAGGCGAACAGGACCTGCAGCAGCCGGGAGCTGACGCTCCGGCCCGGCTCGCTGGTCCGTGGCATGGCGCGCGTGTCCTTCCCTGCTCGGTGATGACCGGATGAATGACGGCGATGAGCGGCGCGGCCGCGACCGGTGCGTTCATTCAATGAGCGAACGGGTTCCCTGGGAGGCCGCTTTGGCAAACGATCGTAGCCGTCAAGATCACGAGCGGGAGGGAGGCGCGAGCCGCCATGAGCGCCGCATCCGCTAGCGGTCCCCGGATCGCCGTCGTCGGCGGCGGCATCGGGGGCATGGCCGCGGCCGCCTTCCTGCACCGCGCGGGGCTTGCGGCCGTGGTGTACGAGCAGGCCCGGGAGCTGAAGGAAGTCGGCGCGGGGCTGATCGCCGGCCCCAACGCGGTCCGCCTGCTCCGTCGCCTGGGCAGCATGGCGCGGCTCCTCGACCGCGCGATCGCGCTCGACGTGGGGTGGGAGTTCCGCCGGTGGGCCGACGGGCGGGTGCTGTCGTGGGAGGACCTGGCCGGCTCGTGCGAGCGGATGTACGGCGAGCGCACGTACTCCATCCACCGGGCCGACCTGCTCGCCGTCCTGGCCGCCGCCGTCCCGGCCGGGAGCGTCCAGCTCGGGCGGCGCTGCCTCGGGGTCGCCATTGACGGGGACCACGCGGTGCTGGCGTTCGCCGACGGGACCACCGCCGGCGCCGACGTGGTCATCGGGGCGGACGGGGTGCACTCGGCCGTCCGCGGCGCGGTGACGGTGTCATCACCGGCCACGTTCTCGGGCATGTCCGCGTTCCGGGCCACCGTGCCCGTCGACCGTGCGCCCGAGTTCGCCCGGCGCCGGGTGCACACGCTGTGGCTCGGGCCCGGCCACCACCTGGTGCACTACCCGATCTCCGGCGAGACGGCCGTCAACGTCGTCGCGATCGCCCCGGCCGGGGACTTCACGCTGGAGTCGTGGAGCGCCACCGCCACCCGCGAGGAGCTGCTCGCCGAGTTCGCGGGCTGGGACCAGCGGCTGCTTGACCTCATCGGGCAGGCCGGCACGCCCGGGCGGTGGGCGCTGCTGGACCGGGAGCCGCTCGCCACCTGGACCCGCGGCCCGGTCACCCTGCTCGGCGACGCGGCCCACCCGATGTTCCCGTTCCTCGGCCAGGGCGCGGCGCAGGCGATCGAGGACGCGGCCGTGCTGGCCCGCTGCCTCGCCCGGGACCCGCAGGCCCCCGCCCGGGCGCTGCGCCACTACGAGGAGCTGCGGATCGAGCGGGCCACCCGCGCGCAGGCGGGCAGCCGGGCGCGGGCGCACGCCAACCACCTGCCCGACGGCCCCGAGCAGGAAGCCAGGGACGCGGCCCTGGCCGCCGCCGACCCGCTCGCCGCGAGCGGGTGGCTCTACGGGCACGACGCAGAAGCGGTGCTCATCTAGCAGCAGCGCTCATTTAGAAGCAGTGCTCGTCCGGACCAGGAGAGGAAACCATCACCATGAGTGCCGAGGGCGCGTTCGCGTCATTGCAGGAGCTGATCGACGCCACGCCCGACCTGGCGGGCTACCTGTACAACGACACGCCAGGCCCGCACAGCCGGGCGCGAGCGGGCCTCACCCCCGTGCCGGCCGAGTTCTCCAACTGGCGCGACGAGCAGCGGGCATGGCGGGAAACGGCGGTGCTGTTCGACCAGTCCCACCACATGCCCGAGCTCTACGTGACGGGCCCGGACGCGCGGGCGATGCTGAACCGGATCGGGGTCAACAGCCTCGCGAACCTCAGCCCGGGCGTCGCCAAGCAGTTCATCGGCTGCAACCCGCGCGGCCAGGTGATCGGCGACTGCATCCTGTACGACCTCGGCGATCAGACCTACGAGCTGACCAGCAGCATGCCCCTGCTGAACTGGGTCGAGTACCACGCCCAGTCCGGCGACTGGGACGTGACGACGCAGCGGGATAACAACACCTCCGACAACCCGGCCGGACGGCGGCTGAAGTTCCGCTACCAGCTCGACGGCCCGGCCGCCAGCGAGATCTTCGACGCGGTCGTCGACGGGGATACCCCCGAGATCCGGTTCTTCCGTACCGCCCGGGTGACGATCGCGGGCGTGCCGGTGCTCGTCTTGCGGCACGGGATGGCGGGGCACGCGGGAGTCGAGATCTCCGGCCCGTACGAGCAGGGGGCGGCGGTCCGCGACGCCATCCTCGCAGCGGGCGCCGCGCACGGCCTGCGCCCGGCCGGGAGCAGGGCCTACTTCAGCACCCTGTACGAGCAGGCGTGGGTGGCCTACCCGCTGCCCGCCGTGTACACCGGCGAGGACCTGCGCGGCTACCGCGAGTGGCTGCCGGCCGACGGATGGGAGGGCAAGTTCTCGCTCGCCGGGAGCTTCGTCTCGCCCGACATCGAGGACTACTACGTGACCCCCTACGACCTCGGCTACGGGCACATCGTCAAGTTCGACCACGACTTCACCGGCCGCGAGGCGCTGGCGGCCATGGCCGCCAGCCCGCCCCGGGCCAAGGTCACCCTCGTCTGGGACACCGACGACGTGGTCCGCATCATGCGCTCCTACTTCGAGCCGGGCACGCCCTATAAGTACCTTGACCTGCCGGTCGCCGACTACGGCAACATGGTGCACCGGGACGAGGTCCGCTCCCTCGACGGGGAGCTGATCGGCTTGTCGACCTACACCGGCTACAGCGTCAACGAGCGGAAGATGCTGTCGATCGCCCTGCTCGACACCGCCCACGCCGCCCCGGGCGAGCACGTCACGGTGCTGTGGGGCGAGCCGGGGGGCGGGTCGCGCAAGCCGCGGGTCGAACTGCACCAGCAGACCCTCGTGCGGGCGACCGTCGCCCCCGCCCCGTACGCGACAGCCGTGCGGCAGATGATGCGCTCGGCTGTCGGCCCGTCCGCCGGGTAACCCGGCGGACGCGCCTGGTCAGTGCCTCGATCGCCAGCTGGCCTAGCTCGACTGGACGCCGGCCTGGATCCAGCCGACTGTCAAGGCCGGCTGGGTCACGGTGCCGGAGCACTCTCCGTACCCGCCGCTGGCGGTCGGCATCGAGATGAACAGCGCCGCCTTCTCGCCGGGCGGGTACACCCGCAGCCCCTTGACCGGCACCGGCTTGCACGCCGCCTTGGGGAACGCGGCCGCGTCGACGATGTCCAGCGGGGCCGACGCGAGCGCGCCCGGCTGCAGGATCACCGTGCTCAGCTTGGGGCCGGCGGGGTCGGGGGACCGGGTGGCGGCCGCCCCGACCTGGTGGCCGTCGGCCCCGGCGACCCAGGAGACGCCGGGATAGCCGTAAAGCGAGCACGGGGCCGAGCCGGCGTTGCGCAGTTGCAGGCCGACGTGGTCTTGCGACATGCCGGCCCCTCCGGCCTGGCCGATGCTCGCCTGGAGCTGGGCCGAGGTGCAGGCGGGGACGCCGCCGACCGAGTTCGGCCCGGCGGGGTGGGTGGGCGTGCCCGTCCCGGCCGAGGCCGGCGTGCTGGCGGGGGCCGACGTGGCCGCCGGGGCCGAGGTCGCCGGGGGCGCCGCGCTGGTCGCGGCCACCCCGGAGCTGCCGCCGCCGGCGGGCGCGACCGACGACCCGGATGACATCGTGCTGCATCCAGCGGCCAGGACGCCCGCCGTCAGGAGCGGCGCCGTCAGGAGTGCCTTCCTCATGAGATCTCCCTGTTGTGTGCGTCAGTGTCCGCTGATGTTCTCCTAGACGCCGCTACTGCCCTGGCGGTTGTGCCTGATGCGCCCCGCCCTCGCGTGGCGGGGACGGGAACCTGGGCCGTCCGCCACGAAAGCGGCTGGATATGCGGCTGTTCCCCCTAAAGTGGATGCTGATGGTAGCTAATGCGGACCAGGTGCGAATCCTGCTGGTCGAAGACGATGACGGCGACGCCTTCCTGGTCGAGGAACTGCTCCGGGAGGCCGGCAGCGGAGTCGAGGTCACCCGTGCCCGGGCGCTGGCCGACGCCCGGAAGCTGATCCCCGGCGCGGGCTGCGTGCTGCTGGACCTCGGCCTGCCCGATTCCCAGGGCCTGGACGGCCTGAGCTGGTTGCTGCGCCAGGAGCCGGACGCCGCCGTGGTCGTGCTCACCGGCGTGGCCGACGAGCACCTCGGCGAGGAGGCGGTCCGCGCCGGGGCACAGGACTACCTGGTCAAGGGCGATGTCACCGGCAAGCTTCTGCGCCGGGTGATCAGGTACGCGATGGAGCGCCGCCGCTGGGACGAGGCGCAGCGGCAGCTGATCGTCGCCCGGGCGAGCGCACAGGAGAACGCGCGGCTGGAGCGCGGGCTGCTGCCCTCCCCGGTCCTGGACGACCCGCGGCTCACGATCGCGGCCCGCTACCGGGCTGGCGGCAAGCAGCGGCTCCTCGGCGGGGACTTCTACGACGTGGTGCAGACACCGGACGGCTGGGTGCACGCCCTCATTGGCGACGTCTGCGGGCACGGGCCATCCGAGGCCGCCCTCGGCGTCTGCCTGCGCGTGGCCTGGCGTGCCCT
>DATBEM010000182.1:0-17382 GCA_036276115.1 Trebonia sp. | reverse complement strand
GGACCGTCGCAGCCCTGATCTCAGTTTTCCCCCGGGGGGGCGACCCCCCGTACCCCCGATACGGGCGCCTTTTGGCGCGCCGTCTTCCCCCGCTTCGCTTCCTCGTTCCTCGGTCGCTTCGCTCAGTCCAGACCGCGCGAGGCGCCCTATCCAGACCGGCGCCGGGTCTTCGGGCGACCTCGCTCCTCCCTGTCAAACTGCATCCGGGCGGTAGCGGTTTAGGACTACATTGCAGGAGTGCGGCTCGTTATCGCGCGGTGCAGCGTCGACTATGACGGCAGGCTGACCGCCCATCTCCCCCCGGCCCTGCGGCTGCTCATCGTCAAGGCCGACGGCTCGGTCCTGGTGCACTCCGACGGCGGCTCCTACAAGCCGCTGAACTGGATGTCGCCGCCGTGCAGGCTGAGCGAGCAGCCGGGTAAGTGGACGGTCACCAACAAGAGCGGGGAGACCCTCACCATCACCATCGAGGAGACGCTGAGCGACACCTCGGCCGACCTGGGCATCGACCCGGGCCTGGTGAAGGACGGGGTCGAGGCGCACCTGCAGGAGCTGCTGGCCGAGCAGCTGCACCTGCTGGGCGACGGCTGGCGGCTGATCCGCCGGGAGTACCCGACCCCGATCGGCCCGGTCGACATCATGTGCCGCGACGCCACCGGCGAGCACGTCGCCGTCGAGATCAAGCGTCGCGGGGAAATTGACGGCGTTGAGCAACTGACCCGTTACCTGGAGCTCCTCAACCGCGACCCGCTGCTGGCCCCGGTACACGGCATCTACGCCGCCCAGGAGATCAAGCTCCAGGCCCGCACCCTGGCCGAGGACCGTGGCATCCGCTGCGTCGTCTTGAACTACGACACCATGCGCGGCATCGAGCGCGTCGGCACGCTTTTCTAGGGGCGATCTTCAGCCGTCAGGCGTCCTCAGCTGGTTCGGCCGCGAGCTCCTCGCTCTCGGCCCGGAGGTGGCCATGGCGGTCCGGGTAGGTGTCGGCTAGATGGCGCAGGGCGTCGGCCAGGTCACTGGAGTCGCCGGACTCGGGCAGCAACTGGTCCAGTGGTCCGGGCATAGCGGGATTATGACCGGTCCGCCCAGGCCGCCCGCAGCCAGGATAGGGACTGCTATATCGACGCCGACCGAAATTCCTGGCCGGTGATAGCGCCGCCGCCTGCTGCTTCGACATCATTGGGGGCCGTAGCCGCCTGGGCCGGGGCCGGGGGCACCAGGCTGCCCCGGCCGGGCGGGCCTTTGCTACCCAATGGGGGGACTGCATGCGACTTCGCATGTTCTTGGCGGCCGTGACCCCGGCCGCCGCTGGCGCCGTGCTCGCCGCGCTGCCAGCCGGGACTGCACTACCAGCCGGGACTGCACTACCAGCCGGGAACGCCGTGCCAGCCAGCATTGCCGGGGCAGCCAGCGCCGTGCGCCCGGCGACGGGGCACGTGAGCCCGGCCGCCGGGCATCCGCTGGCCTATCACTACGCCGGGCGGGCGACCACGGCGGGCGCCACGTTCAGCTGCCAGCAGCCGGCCGGGGCCGACCCGAACTGCTACACGCCGGCCGAGCTGGCCACCGCCTACGACATCCCGACTGCCCGCTACCAGGGCACCGGCCAGTCGATCGCGATCGTGGACGCGTTCGGGGACCCGGAGATCACCAGCGAGCTCGCCACGTTCGACACCGTCTTCGGCTACCCGGACGCGAACCTGAGCATCGCCTACCCCGATGGCCAGCCGGCCTTCGACCCGGCCAGCGCCGACGAGCTGAGCTGGTCGGGGGAGGTCGCCCTGGACCTAGAGTCCGCGCACGCCATCGCGCCGGACGCGGCCATCACCCTGGTGGTCGCCCGCAGCGACGCCGATGCCGACATCGAGGACGCAATCCGGTACGCGGTCGGCCACGACCTCGGGCCGGTCCTGTCGCTCAGCTTCGGGGAGGCGGAGTCCTGCCAGGCGGCCAGCATCCGCCTCGCTGAGCATGCCCTCTTCCGGCAGGCGACCAGGATGAGCATCTCGGTCTTCGCCGCCGCGGGTGACACCGGGGCCGCCCAGGCGGCCTGCGACGGGTCCTCGCTCAGCCTGAGCGCCTCCACCCCGGCCGCCGACCCGTACGTGACCAGCGTCGGCGCCACCAGCCTGACGGCCACCCAGCCGGACGGCGGCTACGTCTCCGAGACGGCCTGGAACGACGCCTACGGCGCCAGCGGGGGCGGCTTCAGCCGGTACTTCCAGCGCCCGTGCTACCAGGCCGGCATCGGCGCGGCCGGGTCCGCCCGGGGCGTACCGGACGTCTCCTACAGCGGCGACGTGAACAACGGGCTGCTCATCGCCTGGTCCCAGGGCCAGCCCGGCAACGCGGGGGCGTTCTTCGTGTTCGGCGGCACCAGCGCCGGCGCCCCGCAGTGGGCCGCGATCACGACCCTGGCCGACCAGGCGGCCGGGCGCCGGCTGGGCCTGCTCAACCCGGCCCTGTACGGGCTGGCCGCCAGCGGGGCCGGCCCGCGGGTCTTCCACGACGTGACGACCGGCAACAACGGCGTCAGCGCGCCCGGCCCGGGCGGGACGGTCACCCCGGTCGGCGGCTACCCGGCCGCGGCCGGCTGGGACCCGGTCACCGGCCTCGGCTCCCCCGACGCCGCCCGCCTCATCCGCGCCCTGGCCCGCTAGACCCGTGCCGGCGCTCATGGGGGCGGCCAGCGGCCCGGGTTATCGTGAAGGATTTCTTTACTGAAAATATGGTGACACCTGCGGCGCTTTGGACGCGTGGGCCGGGATGGCCGGTGCTGCCGGTCCTTGCGGGCCCGCGACCTTATGGCCGGGCCCGCGACCTTATGGCCGGCCCTGGCCGGCCCTGGCCCGCCCTGGCCCGCCCTGGCCCGCCCTGGCCCGCCCGGACGGGACAAGGACCGGGCGAAGGTTGCCAGGACCTGCCGTGGGCCGCGGTGAACCGTTGCAGAAACGTCGCATCCGCGCGGCGATCAGGGTATGCCTGGTCGCCGCGCGGGTAGGGCCCTAACGGCCGGGGACGAAGAAACGGGAGGGAAGGCAATGACGCAAATCATCATCGAAGCCGAGAACGAGGACATCACTGAGCTGGCCCAGGTGCTGAAGGAGGCCGGGTGGAAGCTCGACTTCGGCCGGGCGGTTGGCGTGTCCGACGCCGACTACGTCATCATGCGCGGCGGCCAGGACAAGGCAGTGGCCGCGGGCTAGCTAGCCCGCGATCCGCAGCTCGGCGGTGACCACGTCGACGGGGTCCGGGGCCAGCGGGGCGCGCCCGGCGATGAGGTCGGCCGCCCGCTCGGCCACCGCGATGACGGCGGCGTTCGTGTTGCCCCGGGGCAGTAGCGGGAAGACTGAGGCGTCCACCACCCGCAGCCCCGTCACCCCGCGCACCCGCAGCTGGGGATCGGCCACCGACGGCTGGCGGGCCATGTGCAGGGGCGAGTCGCCGCCCATGGCGCACGTGCCCGCCGGATGGTAGAGCGTCGAGACGCAGCCGCGGATGTAATCGCGGACCTCCTGGTCGGTGCTGGCGTCGCCGGGGGCGATCTCCCCCTTGACGATGCCCGACAGCGGCGCCGCCGACGCGTAGTCACGCACCGTCCGGACCCCCGTAGTCAGCGCGGACAGGTCAGCCGAGTCCGTCAGGTAGCCCGGGTCGATCAGCGGCCGGTGCCGGGGGTCGCGCGAGGCCAGCGCGATCTTGCCCCGGCTGGCCACGTTGACCAAGGTGACGAGCACCGTCATCGCCCGGCGGGCCGGGTCGGCTAGGCCCTCGCGCAGGAACGCGGCCGGCAGGACGTGCCATTGCAGGTCGGGCGCCTGCAGCCGCGGGTCGGAGCGGGCGAACCCGCCCGCCTCGGCGATGTTGGAGGTCAGCGGCCCCTTGTGGGTGAGCTTCCAGCGGATGACGCCCGCGTTGCCGGACTGCTCCCACAGGCCCTTCAGCTTCGGGGTGGACCAGATCACCGGCACGGCCGGGTGGTCGGTCAGGTTCGCGCCGACCGCGCGGTTGTCGGCGATCACGAAGATCCCGTGATCGCGCAGCTCGTCGGCCGGCCCGATGCCGGACAGCATCAGCAGCTGCGGGCTGCCGACCGCGCCGGCCGCGAGGATCACCTCGGCCTGCGCCCGGATCGTCTCGTCGCTCCCCTGGTGCCGGACGGTCACCCCGGCGGCCCGCCCGCCCTCGATGAGCACCCCCGTCACCAGCACGCCGGTCCTGATCGTGAGGTTGGGCCGGGCGGCGCGGACGGCGGGCGGCAGGTAGGCGTCGGCGACCGAGCAGCGGCGCCCCTCGCGCTGGGTTACCTGGTAGAACCCGACGCCCTCCTGGACCGGGCCGTTGAAGTCATCGATGTCGGGCGCGCCCCGGCGCCGGGCGGCCGCCACGAACGCCTTGGCATGCGCGGACTGGTAGGCCAGGTCGGTCACCGGCAGCGGCCCCTCGGCGCCGTGCCAGCGGCTCTCGCCGCGGGAGTTGGCCTCGGACCGGCGGAAGTACGGCAGCAGGTCGCGGTACCCCCAGCCGACGCAGCCGAAGTCGTCGCGCCAGGAGTCGAAGTCATAGCGGCTGCCGCGGACGTAGATCATCGCGTTCATGGCCGACGAGCCGCCCAGGACGCGGCCGCGGGGCCAGTAGACGGTCCGGTCGGCCGCCCGCTCCTGCGGCACGGTGGTGAAGTTCCAGTCGTAGCGGGTCTTGAACAGGCGGCTCATCGCGGCCGGGATGGCGATCTGGTCGGCCGCGGCCTCCGGGCCGGCCTCCAGGAGCAGGACGCGGGTCCCCGGGTCCTCCGACAGCCGGGCCGCGAGCACGCACCCCGCGCTTCCGCCGCCAACGATCACGTAGTCGTACACCGCCACCACCCTAGACAGCAACCAGCCCAAGCGGGCAATTGCTGAAAACGATAGCGGGGCGGAGTGGCCCCGGACAGGAAAAAGTCCGGGGTCCGGCGAGCCCCCGATAACCGCCGGACCCCGGAGCCTGTGGGTTGGCTACACAAGGTAACCATACACTGCCACGGCGCAGCCATGCAAGTTAATACCCCAAGGTCAGCGCACTGAACACCGATCCTTGGCGATTACTCAGGGTGACTTACTAAGGTTGCAGCATGGCGAACGACGATGGACGCGACCAGCGGGCGAGCGAGCACCGGGACAATCCGGTCGTCCTGTCCCGGATCTACACCCGGACCGGGGACGACGGCACCACCGCGCTGGCCGACGGCAGCCGCGCCAGCAAGAATGACCCCCGCCTGGCCGCCTACGCCGACACCGACGAAGCGAACTGCGCGATCGGCCTGGCGGTATCGCTCGGCCAGCTCCCGGACGACCTCACCGCGCTGCTCGGCCGGGTCCAGAACGAGCTGTTCGACGTCGGGGCCGACCTCGCCAGCCCGGTCAGCGATGAGCCCCGCCCCTACCCGCCGCTGCGCATTGGCGAGGACTACATCACCCGCCTGGAGGCCGCGTGCGATGAGCACAACGCGGGCCTGCCGGTGCTGCGCAGCTTCGTATTGCCGGGCGGCACCCCCGGCGCGGCCTTCCTGCACCAGGCCCGGACGGTGACCCGGCGAGCCGAGCGGTCGGCCTGGGCCGCCCGGGCCGAGCACGGCGACTCGGTCAGCCCGCTCCCGGCCCGCTACCTCAACCGCCTGTCGGACCTGCTGTTCATCCTCGCCCGGGTCGCCAACGCCAGCCACGGCGACGTGCTCTGGCGCCCCGGCGGCGACCGCTAGCGGCGGCCGCCTGGCTAGCGGCTCAGCCTCGCGCTAGCGCCGGCGGCGCGGCTTGTAGAGCCGCCCGTGCAGCAGCGTCACGATCGTCACCAGCCGGTCGAGGTCCTTGCCGGTCCGCTGGAACGTCGTCGTCGCCACGGGGGGGCGCATCCGCTGCCGGGTGATCGACTTGGCCCGGGAGAACTCCCGCAGCCCGTCGGGCCCGTGGATGCGGCCGAAGCCGGACTCGCCCGACCCGCCGAACGGCAGGGCCGGCACCGCCACGAACCCGACCACCGAGTTGACCGAGGTCATCCCGGCCCGCAACGACCGCGCGGCCGTCATGCCCGCCCGCCGGGAGCGGGTGAACACGGCCGAGCCGAGCGCGTAGCGGGACGCGTTGGCCAGCCGCACCCCGTCGGCCAGCGACGGCACCGGGGTGACGGTCACCGTCGGGCCGAACGTCTCCTCCCGCACCGCCTCGCTGTCCTCGGGCACGTCGACCAGGATGACCGGGTCCACGAACGGCTTGCGGACCGCGTCCAGGCCGCCCGCCAGCGGCCGCCCGCCCCGGGCGACGGCGTCGCGCAGGTGCCGCTCGACCACGTCGGACTGCCCCGGCAGCGTCATCGGGCCGTAGGCGGCCCCCGCGTCCTCGCCCGGCCGCAGGCCCGCGACCCGGGCCTGGAGCTTGTCCAGGAACGCCGGGTAGACCGACTCCACCACGTAGACCCGCTCGACGCCGACGCAGGTCTGCCCGGCGTTGGACATCGCGCCCCACGCGGCCGCGTCGGCGGCGGCGTCGAGGTCCGCGTCCGCCGCCACCAGCAGCGCGTCCTTGCCGCCGCCCTCCACCAGGACCGGGGTCAGGTTCTCGGCCGCGGCCGCCATGACCTTGCGGGCGGTACCGGGCGAGCCGGTGAACGCCACCTTCTGGACCGCCGAGCGGGCCAGGGCGGCCCCGGTCTCGCCGAGGCCGGTCACCACTTGCAGGACCGGCTCGTCGTCGCCGAACAGCTCGGTCAGGGTGTCGGCCAGCGTGTCCGCCAGCAGCAGGCCGACCCCGGTCGTCAGCTCGCTCGGCTTGAACACGACCGCGTTGCCGGCCGCGAGCGCGTAGGCGATGGACCCCATCGGGGTGAACACCGGGTAGTTCCACGGCCCGATCACGCCGACCACCCCGAGCGGGTGGTACTCGACCGACGCGGCCTGGTTGTACATCAGCAGGCCGGTGGGCACCCGCCGGGGCCGGAGCACGTCGCGGGCGTGCCTGGCCGCCCAGTCCAGGTGCAAGATCGCCGAGACGACCTCCAAGGTGGCGTCATCGAGCGGCTTGCCGGTCTCCTCGTGCACCGCCTGGGCCAGCCTCGGCAGGTACCGGGTCAGGCCGGACTTCCAGGCCAGCAGGCGCAGCCGCCGCTCGGCGAACGACAGCCCGCCCCACCAGGCGGCCGCCGCCTGAGCGCGCCGCACCGCGTGCGCGACCTCGCGCTCGCCGTCGACCTGGTAGGTCGCGAGCACCTCGCCAGTCGCCGGGCTCAGGGAATCGAACGTCGCCGTGGTCGCGTCCCACGAACGCACCCCTGGCGATACCGTGCTGCCTGCCATGACACGAGTAAACACCACTTCTGCCCGATCTCAGCGCCTAGTGTCTAACTCGTGAGCGCCAATCGCCCCTACACCGTGCTGAGCTGTGCGATCTCGCTGGACGGGTACCTTGACGACGCCTCGCCGCAGCGCCTGGTCCTGTCCTCGCCGGCCGACCTGGACGAGGTCGACGAGCTCCGCGCCCGGGTGGACGCCATCCTGGTCGGGGCGGGCACGATCCGGGCCGATGACCCGCGCCTGCTGGTCCGCTCCCCCGCCCGGCGGCTGGCCCGGGTCGCCCGCGGGCTGCCCGAGCACCCGCTGCGGGTTACCCTCACCCGCTCCGGCGACCTCGACCCGGCGGCCCGGTTCTTCACCGGGCCGGGCGAGGCGGTCGTCTACGAGGGCGCGGGCCTGACCCTGGCGGACGTCCTCGCCCGCCTTCAGTCGACCCGGGCCCTGGCGTCGGTGCTCATCGAAGGGGGCTCGGTGATCCTGGCCGAGGCCCTCGCCCAGGGGCTGGCGGACGAGCTGCGGCTGGCGGTGGCACCGTTCCTGGCCGGCGACCCGGCCGCCCCCCGGTTCGCCCTCCCCGGCCGCTACCCGAGTTCCCCGGACCGGCCGATGCGGCTGGAGTCGGCCCGCGAGCTGGGCGGGACGGCCGTCTTGACCTACCGGCTGTCCGAGCGCGAACGGCCCTTGTAAGGGGAAGCCACCTCGCTGGGGGAAAGACCGCGCATTCCGGGATTTTGGGTCTTGGCGAGAGGGCTACGGGCGTACTACGGTCTGGTCAGCACCACGAGGGCTGGCCGCAACGTCGCGGCCAGCCTTTTCTATCTCCCGGGGGGACGCCCCCCGTACCCCCCGATCCGGGCGCCTTTCGGCGCGCCCCGGGGTTCCAGGGGCGTCCCCTGGGAAAGCACAGCCCTCGCCTGCGCTCCCTCGTCCCTCGGTCGCTCCGGCTCAGTCCAGGCGGCGCGAGGCGCCCTCCCCAGCACCTCCCCCGAGGGACGACCGTACGGCCGCTTGCCTCCGGGTAGCGAGAGCCAGCCGGGCCGATGAAATGTAAAAAAGACCTCTGGATCCCTTACGAGAGGCCATCGAGGTGGGAGCCGGGCGGGGAGGCCTCGAGCCAGGCCAGCAGGCCCGTGAGGGCCTGGTCGGACAGGGCCAGCTCGACCGGGCCGTCATCGGAGCCGGTCTTGATCTCGACCACGATCCAGCCCGCGTCGAGGACGGTGACCTCGGAGGGCTCGACCGGGCGGCGGGAGATTACCTCGACCGACCGCCGGGGGAAGACGTGCTCGGGCCGGAACCCGACCGCCAGCGCGCCGTACCACAGCAGCTCATCACGCTGGTAGGAGGCGACGCCGGGCCGCCACGAGCCGCGGCCGTTGAGCGTGCGCAGCCCGCACTCGACCGTGCCGCCGCCCCGCTCCAGGACCGCCCGGCGGGCGGCCAGGGCGGCGGCAGCGACAACGATGAGGATGAGGAGGGCGGCGAAGAGCCACGCAGCATCGACTGCCAGCCCCTCGCCCACCTCGTCGTATCAGCTTCCGCCGGGTCAGGCCTGCTCGCCGGCGGCCTGGAGCCGGGCCCGCGCGTAGCGGTACTCGGGCGACTCCTCGACCGAGCCGCTCGCCTCGGCGGCGGCCGACTCCATCTCGGCCCGGGCGGCGGCCATGTCCACCTCGGTCGACAGGGCCGCCACCGAGGCCAGGATCGACACCCGGTCGTCGTGCACCGACAAGAAGCCGTCCCGGACCGCGGCCCGGACCACGTCACCGGAGTTATCGCTGCCCTCGACCTCGCGGACGCGGACCAGGCTGCCCGGCGACAGGATGCCGAAGAGCGGCGAGTGACCGGGCATGACGCCGATGTCGCCGTCCATCGTCTTCGCGATCACCAGGCCCGCCTCGCCGGACCACAAGGAACGGTCCGGCATCAGCAGCTCGACGTGGACGGTCACGACCGCTCCAGCTCCTTGGCCTTGCGCTCCACGTCCTCGATCCCGCCGACCATGTAGAAGGCCTGCTCGGGAACGTGGTCGTACTTGCCCTCGGCGATCGCCTTGAAGGAGGAGATCGTGTCGTCCAGCTCCACGAACTCGCCCTTCTGGCCGGTGAACTGCTCGGCCACGTACATCGGGTGCGACAGGAACCGCTCGATGCGCCGCGCCCGCTGGACCGTGATCTGGTCTTCCTGGGACAGCTCGTCGATGCCGAGGATCGCGATGATGTCCTGGAGCTCCTTGTACCGCTGGAGGATCTGCTGGACCGTACGGGCCACGTCGTAGTGCGTCTGGCCGATGTACTTGGCGTCCAGGATCCGGGAGGTGGAGTCCAGCGGGTCCACCGCCGGGTAGATGCCCTTCTCCGTGATAGCCCTGGACAGCGTGGTCGTCGCGTCGAGGTGGGCGAACACCGTGTGCGGGGCCGGGTCGGTGATGTCGTCGGCGGGCACGTAGATCGCCTGCATCGAGGTGATCGAGTGACCGCGGGTGGAGGTGATCCGCTCCTGGAGCTGGCCCATCTCGTCCGCCAGGGTGGGCTGGTAGCCCACGGCGGACGGCATGCGGCCGAGCAGGGTGGACACCTCCGAGCCGGCCTGGGTGAACCGGAAGATGTTGTCGATGAACAGCAGCACGTCCTGCTTCTGCACGTCGCGGAAGTACTCCGCCATCGTCAGGGCCGTCAGCGCGACCCGCAGGCGGGTGCCCGGGGGCTCGTCCATCTGGCCGAAGACCAGCGCGGTGTCGTTGATGACGCCGGACTCGGTCATCTCCAGGAACAGGTCGTTGCCCTCACGGGTGCGCTCGCCGACGCTGGCGAACGTGGAGACGCCGCCGAAGTTCTGCGCGACCCGGCGGATCATCTCCTGGATGAGGACCGTCTTGCCGACGCCCGCACCGCCGAACAGGCCGATCTTGCCGCCGCGCACGTACGGGGTCAGCAGGTCGATGACCTTGATGCCGGTGACGAACATCTCCGTCTTGGACTCCAGCTGGTCCAGCGGCGGGGCCTCGCGGTGGATGGACCACCGCTCCTGGATGTCGAGGTCGGCCAGCGGCACGTCCAGCGGGTCGCCGAGCGCGTTGAACACGTGGCCCTTGGTCACGTCGCCGACGGGCACCGAGATCGGGGCGCCGGTCGAGGTCACTTCGGCCCCGCGGACCAGCCCGTCGGTCGGCTGCATCGAGACGGTCCGGACGATGTTGTCGCCCAGGTGCTGCTCGACCTCCAGGGTCAGCATCCGGGTTTCCCCGCCGATCTCGATGTCCACGTGCAGCGCGAAGTAGATCTCGGGCAGCGCCTCAGCGGGGAACTCCACGTCGACGACCGGGCCGATGACCCGGACGACGCGGCCGGTCCCCGTCGCGGTGCCGCTCTCCTCGGTTACGGGTGCGGTCATGGTCTTACTCACTCCCTGCGTTCGCTTCAGCGAGCGCGTTGGACCCGCCGACGATTTCGCTGATTTCCTGGGTGATCTCGGCCTGCCGGGCGTTGTTCGCCTCGCGGGTGAGCCGGTCGAGAAGGTCGTTGGCGTTATCGGTGGCGGCCTTCATGGCCCGCCGCCGGGCCGCCAGCTCGGAGGCGGCCGCCTCCAGCATGGCGAAGAAGATCCGGCTGGCCAGGTACTGCGGCAGCAGCGCGTCGAGCACCTTCTCCGCCGACGGCTCGAACTCGTAGCTCGGCAGCTGGCCGCCGGGCCGCTCGCCCTCCCGCTCCTCGATCTGGAGGGGCAGGATGCGCCGGACCGTCGGGCGCTGGGTCAGCATCGAGACGAAGTCGGTCGAGACGAGGTAGATCTCGTCCACGCCGTCCTCATCCTTCTCGTAGGCGTCGAGCAGCGCGACCGCGATCTCCTCGGCCGCCGCGTAGTTCGGGACGGCCGAGAAGCCGGACCACTCCCGCTCGGTGGCGACGTCGCGGAAGCGGTGCCAGGCGATGCCCTTGCGGCCGGCCACGTAGACCCGGGACTCGACCTGCTGGTCGGTGTTGCGCTGGCGGAGCCGGGCCCCCTCGCGCAGCACGCTGGCGTTGTAGGCCCCGGCGAAGCCGCCGTCGCTGGTCAAGATGAGGACGGCGGCCCGTCGGACGGACTCCGGCTCGCTGATCATCGGGTGGTTGAGGGTGGTGGACCGGCTGACCACCGCCTCGACCGCCTGGGTCAGCTCGCGGGAGTACGGCTCGGCGGCGCGCATCCGCTGCTGGGCCTTGACGATCCGGGAGGACGCGATCAGTTCCTGGGCGCGCGTGATCTTGGAGATCGACTTGACCGCCCGGATGCGCCCCCGGACCGCGCGAAGCTGTGCTCCCATGGCGCGCTACCGTTCGTCCGCGGGGGCCTGGGTCGCGGTCTGCGGCTCATCCGTCGACGCGGGCTCCACGCCCTGGCCGGTGGTGTCGTACCGCGCGACCTTGTCCTGCTCCCGCTCGGCGTCCGGCAGCGCGTCGACCCGCTCCTCCTCGGCCGGGGTGATCGTCTCGCCGCCGGAGGTCTCGAAGGTCTGCTTGAACGCGCCGACCGCTTCCTCCAGCGCCTGGACGTTCTCGTCCGTGAGGTTCTTGGTCTCGCGGATCGCGCCCAGCAGGCCCGCCTGGTTGCGGCGCAGGTGGTCCAGGAACTGCTGCTCGAACCGGCGGACGTCCTCGACCGGGACGTCGTCGAGCTGGCCGGTGGTGCCAGCCCAGATCGAGACGACCTCCTCCTCGACCGGGTACGGCGTGTACTGCGGCTGCTTGAGCAGCTCGACCAGCCGGGCACCGCGGTCGAGCTGGGCGCGGGAAGCCGCGTCGAGGTCGGACGCGAAGGCGGCGAACGCCTCCAGGTCGCGGAACTGCGACAGGCTCAGCCGAAGCTGGCCGGCCACCCGCCGCATCGCCTTGACCTGGGCGGAGCCGCCGACCCGGGATACCGACTGGCCGACGTTGATGGCCGGGCGGACACCGGAGTTGAACAGGTCGGTCTGGAGGAAGATCTGCCCGTCGGTGATCGAGATGACGTTGGTCGGGATGTAGGCCGAGATGTCGTTGCCCTTGGTCTCGATGATCGGCAGGCCGGTCATCGATCCGCCGCCGAGCTCGTCGCTCAGCTTGGCGCAGCGCTCCAGCAGGCGGGAGTGCAGGTAGAACACGTCGCCCGGGTACGCCTCGCGGCCCGGCGGGCGGCGCAGCAGCAGCGAGATCGCGCGGTACGCCTCGGCCTGCTTGGACAGGTCGTCGAAGACGATCAGGACGTGCTTGCCGTCGTACATCCAGTGCTGGCCGATCGCGCTGCCGGTGTAGGCCGCGATGTACTTGAAGCCGGCCGGGTCGGACGCGGGGGCGGCCACGATCGTGGTGTACTCCAGCGCGCCGGCCTCCTCCAGGGACTGCCGGATGCTCGCGATCGTCGAGCCCTTCTGGCCGATCGCGACGTAGACGCAGCGCACCTGCTGGGCCGGGTCGCCCGACTCCCAGTTGGCCTTCTGGTTGATGATCGCGTCGATCGCGATCGCCGTCTTGCCGGTCTGCCGGTCGCCGATGATGAGCTGGCGCTGGCCGCGGCCGATGGCGGTCATCGCGTCGATGGCCTTGATGCCGGTCTGCAGCGGCTGCTTGACCGGCTGGCGCTGGACGACGGTGGGGGCCTGCAGCTCCAGGGCGCGCAGGACGGTGTCATCGATCGCGCCGAGGCCGTCGAGCGGCTCGCCCAGCGGGCCGACCACGCGGCCCAGGAACTTGTCGCCGACCGGCACCGACAGGACCTCGCCGGTCCGGCGGACCGTCTGGCCCTCCTCGATCCCGGAGAACTCGCCGAGGATGACCACGCCGATCTCGCGGACGTCGAGGTTCAGGGCGATGCCGCGCACCCCGTTCTCGAACTCAAGCAGCTCGTTGGCCATGGCCGAGGGCAGGCCCTCGACTCGCGCGATGCCGTCGCCACACTCGGTGACCGTGCCGACCTCGTCCCGAGTAGCACCCTCGGGCTCGTATGCCTCCACGAACCGCGCCAGCGCGTCGCGGATCTCATCCGGTCGGATTGTCAGCTCCGCCATGTTCCCCATTCCGTTCGTAAGTAAATAGTAGCGGTTCGTAAGCAGGTCACCCGCAGGCGCGGCGTCAGCCGGTTCGCGGCTCGTGGTCAGCCAGCGAGCCTGCGCCGGACCTCCGCCAGCCGGCTGGCCGCGGTTCCGTCTACCAGCTCATCCCCGATCTGGACGGACATGCCGCCGATGACCGAGGGGTCGTGCACGACGTTCAGGTGGGTCCCGCGCCCGTACGCGGCGGCCAGGGCGGCCGCGAGGCGCTGGCGCTGCTGCGGGGTCAGCTCGGTGGCGACCCGCACTACCGCGACAAGCTCCTCGCGCCGGCGCGCCGCGATCGAGGCGCACAGGTCGAGCGCCGCCTGCGGGCCGCGGCCGCGCGGGTGCAGCAGCACCTGGGTGATGATGCTCAGCGACTGCGGGCTCACCTTGGTCGCCAGCAGGTCCTGCAGCAGGGCCTGCCGGACGGGCTCATCGGCCGAGCTGATCAGCGCCGACCGCAGCTGGGGCTGGGCGGAGACCAGGCGGCCGAACCGGAACAGGTCGTCCTCCAGGTCATCCAGCGTGCCCTCGAACTGGGCCGCGAGCGCGAGCGCCTCGATCGCGAGCTGCTCGATCGCGTCGGCCAGGTCGCCGGGAGTCGCCCAGCGGGCCGCCGCGGCCGCCGCCACGAGGTCGGAGGTGGTGCTCGCGATCCGGCCGCGCAGCAGCCGGGTGACCAGCGTCGCCCGCTCCTCGCCGGGCCGGGCGCCGTCCGCCAGGGCCCGGCGCAGGCCGTGCTCGGAGTCCAGCAGCCGGGCGACCGCGAACAGCTCGTCGCCGACCTGGGCCGCGATGGGCGCCCCGGGCACCGTGGCGGCGAGCTGCTCCCGCAGCCCGGCGTAGGAGGCCCGGCTGGCGCCGCGCATTAGCCCCGGCTCCGGGTGGCGGCGCTCGCGGCGTCGCCCGCCGTGTCGCCGCCCTCGATCTCGGCCAGGAAGCGGTCGATCATCCGGCCCTGGCGGGCGGTGTCGGCCAGCGACTCGCCGACGATGCGGCTGGCCAGCTCGGTGGCGAGGGTGCCGACCTCGCCCCGCAGGCTCTGCAGGGCCTGCTGGCGCTCGGCCGCGATCTGGGCCTGGGCCGCGTCCACGATGCGGCGGGCCTCGGCCTGCGCCTGCTCGCGCATCTCGGCGACGATCTGGGCGCCTTCCTCGCGGGCGGCCTCGCGCTGCCGGTTGGCGTCCTTGTTCGCCTCGGCGAGCTGCGCACGGTACTCCTCGCGGAGCTTGTTCGCCTCGGCCTGGGCCTGCTCGGCGCGGTTGATGCCACCCTCGATGGCGTTCTCGCGCTCGTTCAGCGTCTTGATGATCCGCGGCAGCAGCAGCTTGCCGAGGATGCCGAAGACGACGACGAAGCAGATCGTCCCGAGGATCAACTCGGACCCGGCGGGCCAGATCGGAGTCGTCGTCAAGGAGTCAGCTAGCGGCATGATGCCTACCTACCTTCCGTCCCGGGC
Organism: Trebonia sp.; assembly: GCA_036276115.1. Classification (GTDB taxonomy): domain Bacteria; phylum Actinomycetota; class Actinomycetes; order Streptosporangiales; family Streptosporangiaceae; genus Trebonia. The sequence goes on along the minus strand of DATBEM010000182.1, from coordinate 2,550 downwards.
GAGCCTGGTCAGGAGAAGACGAACGGCGCGATGAAGCCGATGAGGGCGAGCGCCTCGGTCAGGGCGAAGCCGATCCACATGAACTGCTGGATGCGGCCGCTGGCCTCAGGCTGGCGGGCCATGGCCTCGATCGCGTGACCGAAGACCAGGCCGATGCCAATGCCGGGGCCGATGGCGGCGAGGCCGTAACCGAGGGCACCGAGGTGCGAGATGTCCAGGGTGCTGGAGGTACCGGCGGCAACGACAGCTGCGGCGAGAGACATGAGTTTTCCTTTGCGGTCGGTCCGGCGGTGAGGTAACCCGCCGGGCTGGCTATGGGCTTGTTGGTTCTGAATGCTCATTAGTTCGCAGGCCTCGGCCCGCGGGCGCTCAGTGGTTGTACTCCAGCGAGTCCGCGATGTACGAGGAGACCAGGGTGGTGAAGATGAACGCCTGCAGGATGTCCACCAGGAGCTCAAGGAGGAAGACGAAGAACACCATGAACAGCGATCCCGCGGCGTACACCAGCCCGATCGACGCGCTCGCCAGGTACCAGGTCGCGACCATGAAGATCGACAGCAGCAGGTGACCGGCGAACATGTTCGCGAATAGCCGGATGGCCAGGGTGAACGGCTGGATGACGACGTACTTGAGGACTTCGATCGGGATCAGCAGCGGCATGATGAACAGCGGCGCGTGCGGGACCCAGGACCTGAAGTACCCGATGAAGCCCTTGGTCTTGAAGCCCTGGTACCAGTACACGACGTACATGATCACGACCAGCGGGAGCACGAAGCCGATCCGCGACATCGCCGGGAACTGGAAGACCGGGATGAGCTCCATCAGGTTCATCAGCAAGATGAAGAAGAACATCGAGACGATGTAGCCGAGGTACTTGTCGCCCTTGCGGCCCAGCTGCGGCCGCACGATCTGCTCGCGGACCCCGACGACGGCCATCTCGCCGATGCTCTGCATCTTGCCCGGGATCAGCTTCGGGTTGGCGAAGGCGACCCAGAAGAACGCGATCACGATGATCCCGCACAAGACGGCGATCAGCTCGGGCTTCGTGACGTTCCAGCCGCCGATGGTGAACAGCGTCTGGAAGTTGAAGTCCTGCAGGCCGGGCGCGGGAAAGCCGCACCCGCTGAAAATGTGGCAGCCGCCACTGGCGACCGCGGAGGCCGCGATGTCACCGGTCACCGGCAAATCTCCTCTCGGGGGTTCCCCTCCGGGGGGCGCACGCGGTAACCCGCTGCTGCGCGCATGCTGATCATGTCCGTCCCTGGCGGCCGTACCTGTAGACGACCCAGCCAAGCGATATGGCGATCCCGACGAACATGCCGATCGGGAAGAAAAGCTCAATGTGGCTGAAGTGGGCGATCACCCAGCCGATGCCGCCGTAGACGAGCAGCCCGGCGACGAGGTAGCTGAAGACCTCCTGGCCGGTACCGCGGCTGAGCGGCGTGCCCTCGTCGCTGGCGCCGGTGCCGCGGCTGAAGCGGCTCTCCCATGTCTGGTGGCGACGGCTCGCCACGGTCCGCGCGGCCATCGCCTACCCCTGCTCTTCGGGCGTCACGTAGAGCATCTTCGTGCGCATCATCGTGATGACCTGCGCGGCGCTCCAGGCGATGATGAGGATGAAGGCGGTGATCCCGAACAGCTTCGGGCTGAACGCGGTGATGTCCGCGTGGCGCAGTGCCGCCAGGACGATGAGGAAGACGATGATCTTCCCGATGTAGGTGGCCATCGCGACCGCCATCATCATCATCGGGCTGACCCTGGCGGCCCGGCCGACGGCGAAAACGCTGATGCCGAAGAAGGCGGTGACGACCCCGACGCCGACCAGCGCCCCGTAGACGCCCTTAGTCCCGGCGACGCCGGCGCAGATGCCGATCATCACGGCGGCGACCACGCCCGTGAGGGCGGCCGAGCGCCGGACTACGCGCGCGTAGTTCGCCATCATCTGCTCGCTCCTGGGGGATAGGCGGCAACGTTGCCCGGGGTGCGGAGATCCCAGGGGAGCCTCCCGGGGCAAGCACGCGCGGACCGCGCGGACTCGGCCACGGCTGATCGCCGGCCGGACTGTCCTGGTAGGTCCACGTACGTTATCACGGTGCCTCAGCTCGCCTTAAGGGGAGGTGCTTGTGAAGCGTATCACAAGAAACTTGACCCTGTCTTTACCTTGTAACTGACTTTACATGACCAATCTTCAGATCATGCAACCAGGCCCGCCGGCGGCCTGGGGAGCGATCGAGGCGCCGGCTGGCTTGCGTTACCGAGGTAAAGGCGGGGTCAAGTCCCCTGCTGGCCCATTCCCCAGGGCGCCACCGGGTGCGACCCGGGCTGCCCGCCCGCGGGCGGGGGCGCCGCCTCGGGCGGGATCATTCCCGGCTGGGCTGCCCTTTGCGATGCTGTTGCCTGCCGGAGCGCGGCCTGCTGCATCGCCGCCTGATGGGCGGCCGCCTGCTGGGCCGCCGATTGCTGGGCCGCCGATTGCTGGGCCGCCGATTGCTGGGCCGCTGCCTGGTGGGCCGCTGCCTGGTGGGCCGCTGCCTGCTGCATCGCCGCCTG